>DASSXA010000331.1:0-2889 GCA_035704315.1 Gaiellaceae bacterium | reverse complement strand
CTGATTGGCTCGCTTTCCGTGGAGCCGAAGTTTCACTTCGGTGACGGGGTCTGACCCCAGCCGAAGTGCCGAGTCAGTCGCCCCGACGCCCGTGCGGAGCTAGCCTCCCGCGGTGACCAGAAGCTGGGGCGAGTTTCTCGGCGACACCGAGGCGCCGGACGAGACCGAGGAGCAGCGCGAGGGCTTCTTCGGACGCCTTCGCGACTCGCTCGGCAAGACGCGCCGGGCGATGACCGAGCAGCTCGCGGCGGCGGCCTTCGACCCCGCGGACGACGAGGCCTGGGAGCGCCTGGAAGAGGCCCTCATCGCCGCAGACGTGGGAGTGCCGACGACGGCCGAGCTCGTCCGCCGGCTGGAAGCGCGCCAGGAGCTCGGCGAGCTGGGCGAGGCCCTGGCCGAGGAGGCCTCGGCGCTGCTCGGAGAACCTGGCCGGCTCGACCTCGACGGCAAGCCCAGCGTCATCCTCGTCGTCGGCGTCAACGGCACCGGCAAGACCACGACGATCGGGAAGCTCGCGAGTCGCCTGCGCGAGCACAGCCACGCGGTCATCCTGGCCGCAGCCGACACATTCCGAGCCGCTGCGGAAGAGCAGCTCGAGATCTGGGCCGACCGCTCCGGCGCCGACTTCGTCGGCTCAGCGCGCGGCGGGGATCCGGCCGCCGTCGCGTATGACGCGATCGAAGCAGCGACCGCCCGGGGCCGCGACGTGGTCATCGTCGACACCGCCGGCCGTCTCCACACCCAAACGAACCTGATGGAGGAGTTGGCGAAGATCCGGCGCGTGATCGAGCGCCGCCTGGAGGGCGCCCCGCACGAGACCCTTCTGATCGTGGACGCGACGACGGGCCAGAACGGGCTCCAGCAGGCGCGGCTCTTCAGCGAGGCCGTGGACGTGTCCGGCGTGGCCCTGACGAAGCTGGACGGCTCGGCGAAAGGGGGCGTCGCCCTGGCGATCGCCCACGAGCTCGGGCTTCCGGTCAAGCTCGTGGGCGTCGGAGAAGGGATCGAGGACCTGAGGCCGTTCGATCCCGACGACTTCGCTCGCGCGCTCCTGGTGCGCTAGCCCGCGGACCCGCCGGCCTCGACACCGAAGGCGATGTCGACGGTCGTCCTGTACTCGCTGATGTGGTCGCCCTCGACGACGGCGCTCATCGACACAACGTGCGCGCCCGAGATGCCGCGCACCGTCTTCGAGGCCTCCTGAACGGCCGCGTCGGCCGCTTTCGCGAAGCTCTCCGGCGACGAGCCGATGATCGTGATGATTTTCGCAACACTTGCCATGCGCTCGCTCTCCTTGCTTGTTAGGGCTGTGGTGTCAGCTCGACGACGTACTCGTGGATCGGGTTACCGACCCGCACATAGAGCTCGGCCTTGTACGTCAGCGGAGCTTTCGGCGGCCACTGACCACGCGCCTCGAGATCCGCTCGTGCTGAGCGCTCGGCCTCCTTCGCGGCCTTTTTGAACCTGCCAAAGCGCCCGGACGAAACCCCTCTGTAGGGGGGTCCCGTTTGCTGCTCAGCCACGTGGTCCTCCTTCCGTCCGACTAACTAAACGGCGGCCCTGTACTCGTGAAACGGATTCTTCTTCCTCCCGTAGATGACGAGCTCACGCTCCTCACCAATAGGAACCTCTACGTTTGCCATCGCGGCGTCGGCCGCCTCCTGGACGGTCTTCCTCCAGCCCTGGGCGTACGACTCGGCGTCAACCTCTTCGTACTGGGTCATGAGACCACCTCCTTGTCGACGCCGATCCTATGACGGAAGGACCGACGTTGCGAGGCGTGCCGCAGCAGCGACGTTGCCTTTTGCTTCATAGATCCGGCGGGCCGCGTCGATTTCGCCGTAGCCTGCGAGGGCTCGCGCCTTCAGGTCAGGATGATCCGTTCCCTCAGCAAGGCGGACAGCCTCCCGGCCGACACTGTCATCTTTCTCCACTTTCGCGCGCGCCACGCGCCACATCACCTGGGTGGCCACGTCCACCTTGGCCGCGTGCGATTCGCTCAACAGCGAATAGCGCAAGGCCTCGTCGTCTGAGCCCAGTCCGGCCAGCGCATCGGCCAGGTAGGCAGCAATCGTCGACATCACGCTTGTGATGCCCATCTTCTTGACCTCGCCGAATCCCCAACGCAGGATCGTGGCGGCTTCATCTGTGCGGCCGGCCAGTGTCTCGATCTCGGCCGCCACAAGCGAGCGGGCCGCTATGCGGAACCTCTGTCCGAGCTCCTCGTAGACCGACCACGCGTGCTGGTGAAGCCGCCTTGCCTCTTCGAAATCGCCCTGCATCGCTCGGAGCCCGCCGAGCGAGCTCGTGATCGACGCCTTGAGGAGACGGTCGTCCGAGTCCGCCAGGAACTGCTCGCAGCGGCGAATCGCCTCAGGCACAGGCGTCGGGCCGTAGTAGAGCGCCTGCACCAGGAGGGAGGCCAGATTGGCCTGCTCGTTCGTGTCACCCGCGCGTCTCGCGTGTTCGAGGGCTCGTTCGAGGTTCTCGGCCCGCGCGCCCCAACGACACGCGTTCATGTGCACTTCACTCTTCAGCCACCACGCTTTCGCGAGCCCGAGGTCGTCTCCAAGCTCTTCGAGCAAAGGGATCACATCGGCGGCGACCGCGGCGATCTCCTCGACCGATCCCTCAGGGTCGGTGAACGCGCGGTGGAACTCGCGCTCAATCGTCGTTCGCAGCTCCAGCCGCCGATCGCCGGCTGCGTGCGCCGCTTCCTGCGCCTCTGCGAGCACGCGGTCGGCTTCTGGAAGGTCGCCGGTTCGCATGAGCGCGCTTCCCAGCAACGGCAGGATCTCCCGCCGCTCGCCGTGGGCATCCGGAAGGAGCGCTGCCGCCCTCGTCAAGAGGCTCACCGCGGCGGGAAGGTCGCCGCGGTCGACGGCGCGC
>DASSXA010000205.1:0-10920 GCA_035704315.1 Gaiellaceae bacterium | reverse complement strand
TGCTGGAGGAGCGTCTTCGTGACCGCCGCGACGATGCCAGGTCGATCGCGCCCGATCGCTGAGAGCGCGAATTGGCGCATGCCCGAAAGATAAGCGCCGTGCGCTGGTCGAGGGTGTCCCGTTACGTGAACGCCGCCGGGCTCGAGCTGCTTGCCGGCCTCGTGATCCTCACCGGGAGCGCGTGGGTCTTCGGAGCGATCGCGGAGGATGTCGTCGAGGGCGACACGCACGTCGACACACGGCTCGCGAAGTGGCTTCACGACCATGCGAGCCCGGGCTGGACGAGCTTCTTCGAGCGCGTTACCTGGCTCGGGAACGTGCCCGTCCTCGTCGCCGTCACGGCCGCCGCCGCAGCCGTGCTGGCGTGGAAGCGCCGCAGGATGGAGCTTCTTCTTCTCATCCTCGCCGTCGTCGGCGCGGAGATCTTGACCGTCGGTCTGAAGCTCGGCTTCCACCGCGAACGGCCGTTCTTCTCCGACCCGCTTGCGTCCGAGAGCAGCTACTCCTTCCCGAGCGGGCATGCGTCCGTCTCGCTGGCGGTGTACGGGACGATCGCGTTCATTGCGGCCCGCAACCTCGAGAATGTTCGCGCCCGCCTCGCTGTTCTCCTCGCCGCCGCAATTCTGATCCTCTTGATCGGCATCAGCCGTCTCTACCTCGGAGTCCACTTCCTGACCGACGTGATCGCAGGGTTCAGCCTCGGGCTCGCCTGGGTGACGCTCTGCGTGCTGCTTCTGCACCTCGGCGTCCGGCTGCGAAAGCGCGATCAGACTTCGCGGTACACGGCCTCGACATAGCAGTACAGGCCGTAGGCGACCAGGCCGGCGGCCACGAGAGCGAGGAGTGTGTCCCCGTAATCCTGCTGGAGCACCTTCGCCAATGCTCCATCGAGCCCGACCGTTTCCTGAGCGTCGTACTGGTAGGCGGCGCGGACCAGGAAGAAGCCGATGAGACCGAAGACGACGCCGCGGGCGGCGTGTCCGATAGCGCCGATGATCGTGAACGCCCGATCGCCGAGCTTGCCCATCTTCCTCAGCTTCAGGTTCTTCCGGAAGCTCCCGGTGACGCCTCGCCAGATGTTGAAGACCCCCGCGCCGAGGATCGCGATGCCGACCACCGCGACGATCCATCGGCCTGCCGGCCACTTCATGACGCGGGCGGTTATGCGGTCCTCCTCACGCGATCCGCCCGACTGATGCGCGCCGGCCAGCACGGCGAACGCCAGCCCGCACAGCCCGAGGTACCACGCACCCCGCGCTGCGAGTCCCAGTCGCCGGGGAACACTCTCCCGCTCGCCCCCCTCGAGCGGATGCCCGAGGATCGCTTCTGCGAAGCGCCAGAACGCGTACCCGGCGAGACCTACCGCGAGCGCGGCGACGAGCAGCTTTCCGTACCAGTCGTCGGCGAGCGCCGCGAGCGCTCCAGTGCGGTCTTCGAGTCGTCCCTGGTCCAGGGCGGATACCTGGAAGGCGATCGCGCCGATGAGCACGTACAGGCTGCCCTTCGCAAATAGACCCCAGCGGGCAAGTCCGCGCGCCGCCGGACTTTCTACGGCCTCGCGCACCTCCTGTTTCGCTTCCGCCACCATCGGCGACAATACGACGAGGACATGACCGACGAACGGGTCAACACGCTGCTCGAGCTCGGAGAGCGCGAGGGTTGCCTCGAGCTCTCCGAAGTGGCTCAGGTGATCAACGCGGCCGAGCTGGACGACGAGGAGGCTGAGGGTCTGTACGAGGAGATCCAGCGGCGGGAGATCGACCTCACCGACGACTGCGGCCGGCAGCAGCCCGACTCGACGTACGTCAACGGCGACCTGGCCGAGGCCACCACCGACGCGCTCCAGCTCTTCCTGAACGAAATGGGCAAGTACCGGCTGCTGACGGCCGAGGAGGAGGTCGAGCTCGCCAAGCGCATCGAGCGGGGCGACAAAGAGGCGAAGGATCTGATGGTGAACTCGAACCTCCGGCTCGTCGTCTCGATCGCAAAGCGCTACCAGGGCCACGGCCTAACGCTGCTCGACCTGATCCAGGAGGGGATCATCGGGTTGATCCGCGCCGTCGAGAAGTTCGACTGGCGGAAGGGGTTCAAGTTCTCGACGTATGCGACCTGGTGGATCCGGCAGGCGGTTCAGCGCGGCGTCGCCAACAAGGCGCGCGACATTCGCATCCCCGTCCACATCGTCGACCGGGAGCGCAAGATCGCGCGGGCAGAGCGCGAGCTGACGGCCAAGCTCGCCCGGCCGCCGACCGAGCAGGAGATCGCGAAAGCCGCGAAGCTGCCGCTAAAGCAGGTGCGTGAGGTTCGAGAGGCCGCCCGTGCAGTCACCAGCCTCGATCGGCCCATCGGCGAGGAGGGCGACGCCTCCTACGGCGATCTGATCGCCGGCCATGAGGCAGGCCCAGAAGAGACGCTGCACGTCAGCCTAGAGGAGGACACGCTGCGGCGCGCGGTCGACTCCCTTCCGGAGCGGGAGCAAGAGGTCGTGAAGCTGCGCTACGGGCTGAACGGCGATGCCGACCCGAAGTCGCTCGAGGAGATCGGCCGGCGCCTCGGGCTGACACGCGAGCGGGTTCGACAGCTGGAGGCGCGAGCGCTCCAGCAGCTCGCCGTGAACCGCGAGATCGAGGCGCTGAGAGCTGCCTGAGCAGCCGACGGTCTTCGTCGACGCGGAGAACGTTCGCCGCTCGACCTGGCCGAACATCTCGCGCGAGGAGCTCGTCGAGTTGATCGAGGCATGGGGCAAGCGCGAAGGTGTCTCCCCGGAGATCGTGTTCGAGGGCGAGCAGACGGCGGACGACCTGATCGCACAGGCGGCCGCCGAGGTTGAAGGCCCGTACTGGCTCGTCACATCCGACCGAGGTCTTCGCGAACGAGCCGGAAAGCGTGCCGAGCGCGTGATCGGCGGCGGGTCGTTCGTGCGGCAGCTGCGCTCGCCGATCGATGTCGGTGGTACTGGCCACTAAGCCGGCTTGACAGCGGAGCTAGGCCGTGAAAGGCTCGCTCTTCCCGCAGTGGTATTGACCACTGCTCGCCGTCACTCGGAGGAGGAAGACGATGTCGGGATTCAGACGCATCGGGGTCGCCCTGGCGCTGCTCGCTGCCGTGGCCGCGACCTCGACAGTTCCGCTCGCAAGCGCCGACCGCGGCCGAGGACATCATCGGTCGAAGCAAGAGGTGGTCGGGTACTTCATCGAATGGGGCATCTACGGCCGCAGCTACTTCGTGAAGAACGTCGAGACGAGCGGCTCGGCGGACAAGCTGACGGTGATCAACTACGCGTTCGCGAACGTCGCACCCGCGAGCCCGACTGACCCCGGCGTGGTGTGCCAGCTCGCCGACCCGTGGGCCGACTACCAGCGGCCGGTGAGCGCCGAGGAGTCCGTCGACGGGCAGGTGGTCGACCCGTCGGCGCCGCTCCATGGAAACTTCCAGCAGCTCAAGGCGCTGAAAGCGCTCCATCCGAAGCTCAAGGTGTCGATCTCACTGGGCGGTTGGACGTTCTCGAAGTACTTCTCGGACGCCGCCCTGACGAAGGCCTCCCGGGAGCGCTTCGTGTCGTCCTGTATCGACCTGTTCATCAAGGGCAATCTCCCGGACGCCCCGGGGGCGGCCGCCGGAGTCTTCGACGGCATCGACCTCGACTGGGAGTGGCCCGGCTCCGAGGGGAATGCGGGGAACATCATTCGGCCCGAGGACAAGCAGAACTTCACGAAGCTCGCGCGTGAGTTCCGGAAGCAGCTGGACGCCTACGGGAAGACGACGCACAAGCACTATGTGCTCTCCGCGTTCCTCCCCGCTGACTCCGGAAAGATCGATGCGGGCTTCGAAGTCGACAAGATCTTCGACTCCCTCGACTTCGGAACGGTGCAGGGCTACGACCTCCACGGCACCTGGGAGCCCACGACGAACCACCAGTCGAACCTCTTCACCTCGAGCGGCGATCCGGCCAACCCCCGCTACTCCGTCGACAAGACTGTCAGGGCATATCTGCAGCGAGGCGCCCCGAGGAGCGACCTCGTGGTCGGCGTCCCGTTCTACTCGCGCGGCTGGACGGGAGTAGGTTCGGCCGACAACGGCCTCTACCAATCCTCGACCGGCCCGGCTCCGGGTGTGTTCGAGGCCGGCGTCAACGACTACAAGGTCGTGCAGGCGCTCACCGGCTTCACCCGCTACTGGGACCGCCGGGCCGGCGCGGCCTGGCTGTACGACGGAACGACCTTCTGGACCTACGACGACCCGCCGGTCATGGAAATGAAGGCGCAGTACGTGCGTAGGAACCGGCTCGGCGGAATCATGTTCTGGGAGCTGAGCGGCGACACACCCGAGGGTGACCTGATCGGCGCGATCGCCGACGGCCTCTCCGGTCGAGACTGAACGAGGGAGGCGGGCCGCCCGTCGTGGGCGGTCCGCCTGCCCTACGACGATGCCGTGATCGTGATGCCGCCGCGAGCCTTCTGGATCAGGCGTACGTGCACTCGATCTGGCGAGAGCTCGAGCGCCTCCGCGACGTCGTCTCGGATCTTGACGGCGAGCGCTTCGCAGAAGTGTCCCTGGTCCCGGTAGCGGCTCAGGTAGAGCTTGAGCGACTTCGATTCCAGGCAGAGCTCTTGTGGCCGGTACTCGATCGTGGCGGTGTAGAGGTCGGGCTGTCCCGTCACCGGACAGAGCGCGGTCAGCTCGTCGCTTGTCATCTCCACCTGCGACACGCCTGGGTTGGGGAAGGTCTCGAGCCCGGCGTAGTGCTCGGAACCAGCGTGCCCGAGGGCGACGAAGTCGGTCGAGCGGGGCTCGGTCTCCATCCCCGTACTCTAGGCGCGGTGGGTGTGTATCTCGCGGGACCGCCGAAGGCCGTCGAGTGCATCGCCGTGCGCGCGAGTGCCTGCGCCCTCGGCGACCACGGCTCGGTACCCGCGACCCCCAAGAAGCACTCCTATGTCGTCGGCGTCACCGCCGGAGCCTCGGGCGCCCGTTCCTCGTATCCGATCTTCGGGAGCCACTCGAGCCAGCTCGGCAGGTACCAGTTCCAGTCGCCGAGCAGCTTCATCGTCGCCGGCAGCAGCACCGCGCGCACGATCGTGGCGTCGATCAGGATCGCCGCGGCGAGGCCGACTCCGAACTCCTTCAGGAAGAGGATCTTGAGCGTCCCGAAGATCGCGAAGACGAACACCATCACGATCGCGGCACTCGTCACAACGCCGGCGGTGGCCTTGATTCCGTGCGCCACTGCGTCCTCCGTCTTCATCCCGCTGTCGTAGCTCTCGCGAACCCGGCTGAGGATGAAGACGTGGTAGTCCATCGAGAGCCCGAAGAGGATCACAAAGAGGAAGATCGGGAGGAACGCCACGACGCCGTCCTCGTACGTGAAGCCGAGGATGTCCTTGCCGACGCCGCCCTGGAAGACGAGGACGAGGATCCCGTACGCGGCCGCCACCGAGAGCAGGTTCAGGACGATCGCCTTGATCGGGATCACGATCGAGCGGAACGTCAGGAGCAGCAGGATGAACGCGAAGATCAGCACGAAGCCGAAGACGAGCGGCGCCTTCGACCGCATCAGGCTGTTGAAGTCGACCGACTGGGCGGTCCACCCGGTCACGCCGTACTCGACGTCGCCGCCCAGGAGGCCGATCGTCGTCGGCAGCACCTCGTCGCGGAGCGAGGCCACCGCGGCCTTCGCCTTGTCGTCCGTCGCCTTGTCGGGAACCGGGATCGAGACGACCGCGATCGTGTGCTTGTCGTTGATGTCAGTCGTGATCGGCTCCCGCATCCCCGCGTAGACGAGGGCGCGCCACTTCAGCTGGCCGATCGCCTCCTCGATCGCCGGCGTCGTCACGTCCTCGGCCTTGATCACGACCTCAGCCGGGACCTCGCCACCGGGGAATGCCTGCTGCAGCTTCTTGTAGGTCTGCACCGCCGGGAGGCTGTCGGGGAACGTCTCGGGTCCTGGCTGGGCGAGCTTCATGGTCGTGGCGACGAGCCCGAGCGCCACGAGCGGTGTCGCCGCGATGATGATCGCCGGGATCGGGTGACGCAGCACGGGCGTGAGGATCGCGCTCCAGATCCGCCCCTCTCCGTCCTTGGGACGGAGCCGCCGGACGACGGGGACGTGGACCTTCTCCACCCGGTCGCCGAGCCACGAAAGGAGCGCCGGAAGGACGGTGAGCGACCCGAGGACGGCGACGGCCACGACCGTCATCGTCGCCAGACCGAACCCCGTGAAGGTCGGATCGCCGGTGAGGAACATCCCCGCCATCGCGATCATCACCGTGAGCCCGGAGATCAGCACCGAGCGGCCGGATGTCGCCGCCGCCACCTCGAGCGAGCCTTGCTCTGTGCGACCTCGGGCACGCTCCTCCCGCTCGCGCTTCAAGTAGAACATCGAGTAGTCCACGCCCACGGCGAGGCCGATCAGGAGGACGAGCGCCCCGATCGACTCGTCGAACGGCAACGCATGGCTGAAGAGCGCAAGCAGGCCCATCGTTCCCAGCACAGCGCTCAGCGCCAGCAGCAGCGGAATGCCGGCCGCGACCAGGCTCCCGAAGGCGATCAGCAGGATGATCAGCGTCACCGGGATCGAGAGCAGCCCGGCCTTCGCGAGATCGTCGGCGAACGCCTGGTTCACCTGCTCGTCGGCGGTGACGCCGAAGCTCTCGATGTCGAAGCCTTCGTTGGCCGCCGCGGCGGCCTTCACCTCGTCGGTGATCGGGCCGATCTTGTCGACGGCATTATCGGGGTCACCGGCGATCTTCAGGTCGACGAGCGCCGTGTGACCGTCGGCCGAGACCAGGTTCGCGTTGAGGGGCTGAAGCGGCGACTCGATGCTCGCGACGTCCTTCTGCGCGTCCATGCGCGAGACGACGTCCGTGATCACCGCCTTGAAGGCCGGAGAGCTCGCCTTCTTCGCCTCCGACTGGATCATGACCCGCTCGACCGCGGGCGTCTCGAACTCGTCGCCGAGGAGCCGGTCCATCCGGCCCGACTCGCCGACGCCGGTGTCCTCGGGCTTGAGCGACTGCAATCCCACTGCCTGGCCGATCGCAAAGGCCAGGAGGACGAAGCCGAGCCAGCCCCAGATCGCCTTCTTGCGGTGCGTTGCGCTCCAGTGGCCCATTCGGGCCGCCACGTTGCGCTTCTCTGGTGAACTCATCGATCGCTCCTCTCTCCTCCCTCGGTGAGGACGGGTTGCGATACAGCCGCGGGCGCGCGGCTATGCACGGCGGGTGCGCGTGAAGAGGACGATTCGCCGCATGGTCGTGTGCTCGACATCGACGTCCGAACGCCTCCCAGGCCGACCCAAGTTCAAACTGACATGACCCATCGTTAGCACCTTGGGTTTGGTAGTGCCAAGTCGTGGAATCGAGACCCAGGAAGGGAGGCTGCAATGAAGGTGACGATCATCGGAGCAGGGAACATGGGACGGGCCATCGGGACGCGAGCCGTCGCGGGCGGGCACGAGGTCGAGATCATCGACAGCGACCCGACGGAGGCAGAGGCGCTCGCGAACGAGCTGGGCGACTCGGCCACGGCCGTCGACAAGAGCTCGATCGGCGGTGAGATCGTCGTGCTCGCCCTGTACTACCCGAGCATCCCCATGGCCATCGAGGAGAACCGCGACCAGCTCGCCGGGAGAGTCGTGATCGACATCGCGAACCCGATCGACTTCGAGACCATGGACGGTCTCGCGATTCCGTCCGATACCTCTTCGGCCGAGGAGACGGCCAAGCTCGTGCCGTCCGGGACGCCGGTCGTGAAGGCGTTCAACACTGTATTTGCCAGGGTGCTCGTGAAGGGCGAGGTGGCCGGACAGATCGTCGATGTGTTCATCGCCGGGGACGATGATGCCGCCAAGCAGAAGGTCGCCTCGCTTGTCGAAACCGGAGGGCTACGCCCGATCGACGTCGGCCCGTTGCGGCGGGCACGTCAGCTCGAGCAGTTCGAGTTTCTCCACGTCGCGATTCAGGAGCCGCTGCGGCTCGGCGGCGCCAGCGCGATCAAGCTGCTGCCCTAAGCATTTACCCGCCCTGCATCGTTTCCTAGCAATGCAGCGCTAGCTTGAGCTGCATGCTGCAGCGATTCCTAGTCTTGAGTGCGCTCGGTTCCTTCGTCTTCGCCGCTGCAGCCCTCGGCGCCGTTTCGAGCGGGAAGGTGGTCCGGAACGGCGAGGTCGTCTTCTCGAGCCTGCAGGTTCGGAACGGAGACTACGACCTCTATCTCATGCGAGCCGATGGAGCGAGAAAGCGGCGCATCACGAGGCGGCGTGCGTTCGAGCGCTATCCGAAGTGGTCTCCCGACGGAAAGTGGCTCGCCTACATCAGCAATCGCTCGCGGCCGAGCAGCGAGGAGGCGTATGAGATCTACATCATGCGCCCGAACGGCACGGGTTTCCGGCGGGTGACAAACGACCGGTGGGTCGACGATCAGGTCGCTTGGTCACCGGACGGAAAGCGCATCGCCTTCGAGAGCAATCGCCAGACGGGCAAGTTCGCACTCTGGGTGCTCAACGTCGACCGCAGCGGGCTCCGCAAGCTCGCCGACAACGCAAGCATCCCCGCCTGGTCACCGGACGGCGAGACGATCGCCTTCGTGCGCTCGAACCCCAAAGGTGGACCGTCCGGGACGGACGAGATCTGGGTCACGGATCAGGACGGATCGAGCGAGCGCCGCCTGACAGTGGCTCCCGTTGGGGCCACTTCCTCGGGCCACGACTCGATGCCGGAGTGGTCGCCTGACGGCAACCAGATCGCCTTCGTGCGGCGATACCGAGGCAGGTCCGACATCTACACGATCCGCGCCGACGGCAGCGGCCTTCGCCGGTTGACCAAGGACTCGGGCCAGTACTCCTGGCCGGCCTGGTCTCCCGACGGCAGGCGGATCGTCTACGTCAGACACCACTCCAGGAAGGTGGACGTCAACGTCATGAACGCCGACGGCACGCAGCAGAAGCGGCTGACCACCGGCGGGCTCGACTACGCCTACCTGGACTGGCAGCCTCTCCCCTAGCGCCCCCAGCGCGATAACGCTGCCGTTTCCTGGGAGCGGCGTTGAAGATCTACTGACGCGCGCGATGGATCACGACGGGGCACGGAGCATGCTGTGCCACCTGGTGGCTGACCGAGCCCAGCACGAGAGTCTTGAAGCCGCCGAGCCCACGCGAGCCGACGACGACGAGATCCGCGTCCTGCGCGGCGTCGAGCAGCGCGGAGGCCGGAGGCGCCTCGACTGCCAGCGGTTCCACGGTGACCGAAGTGTCGCCGCCGACGACCTCGTCGACGAGGCCGGCCGCCAGCTTGTCGGCGGACTCTTGAAGCTCGGGGAGGAAAGAGACGGGATCGAGCGTGGGCATGGGCCCAACCTCGGCCACGGGAGGCGGAACCTGCCACGCATGAAGGGCAATCACGCTTGCTCCGTGAACGCGCGCCTCCTCGATAGCCCAGCGGAGGGCGTGCTTCGACGCATCCGAGCCGTCAATTCCGACGACGAGCTTCTGCACTGCTGCGGACAATAGACCGCCGTGTGCGTGAGAGCGTCCGCCGCAGTGCTCGTCCTCGCCGGCCTCGTGGCGATCGTCCCGGGGGACGCGCTGGCGCACGGCACCATTTCTCCCACAAGCGCTCCGCGCGGCTCCACGCAGAGCTTCGTCGTCGCCGTCCCGAACATCTCGGTCAACGTGCCGATGACCGAATTCCGGCTGACGCCGCCGACCGGTGTAGAGGTCGAGGCCGAGGAAGACCCAGCGTGGACGACGACGGCGGAAGGGCGGACGCTCGTCTGGACCGGCGAGGGAGTACCGGGCGGCGAGGAAGGGCGGTTCGCCTTCCGCGCACAACTGCCCGACAGCGGATCAGCCGTCACCTTTCAGGCGGAGGAGAGCTATCCCAGCGTGCCCCGAAGCGGGTTGTTCCCGTTGGAGGTCGCGTTGACGAGCACGGCGACTGATGATGGATCGTCGGGGAGCCAGCCCCTCATCGTTGGACTGATATTCGGCGGCGTCTTGGCCCTCGCGATCCTCGCGGCGCTCCTTCTCCCCCGCTTCAGAAGGCCGTAGCATGTGCTCCATGAACGGCCGCCTGTCCTGGGTCTTGACGGCGCCTTTGCTCGTCCTGAGCCTTCTGGTGGGTCATTCACTCGGCTACCGGTGGGCGGTTGCGGATCCACACGCCCGCGCGCATCTCCTCGAGGAAAGCGGCCACGGGTACTTCAGCTACGCCCCGCTCGTCATCGCAGTCGGCCTCACGCTGATCGCCGCGGCGCTGGCCGCGCGAATCCGTGCCGCAGCGCGCGGTGACCGCATGGGCGGATCCCCGCCTTGGCTCTTCGGCCTCCTACCGCCGATCGCGTTCGTCGTCCAAGAGCTCGCCGAGCGCCTTCTCCACTCCGGGCACGTTCATCCGGGGACACTTGCCGAGCCCGCAGTCCTGATCGGCCTCGTCCTGCAGCTTCCGCTCGCGGTGATCGCGCTGGGCCTGGCCTGGCTGCTCGCCCAAGCAGCCGACCAGCTCGGTCATGCAATGGCCGAGAGGCCGAGGAATCGCCTTGCAGGGCTCTCACTTTCGAGCCCCGCCGAAGATCCGCTTCTCCGGGCGTTCGCGGTCTCCACTCAGGGCTGGAGCCAGCGCGGCCCGCCGTTCCTCTCCTTCTGAGTAGCAGGGGCCGCATCCGAGCACGCGGCCCGATTCGAAGAAGAAGGAGCGAATGAGAATTCGAGCGAGCTATCTCGCCGCAGTGCTGGTCACGGCGCTGGCAGTCGTACCGACGGCGTCTGCGCACGCGATCCTGCTATCGACGACCCCGGCGAACGACTCGGTCGTCGAGGCTGCGCCGAGATCGGTCGCCCTGCGCTTCAACGAGCCTGTGGAAAGCGCGTTCGGGTCGGTCCGGATCTACGACCCGCAGGCGAAGCGAGTCGACAACGACCGGATC
>DASSXA010000320.1:0-8119 GCA_035704315.1 Gaiellaceae bacterium | reverse complement strand
AAGAAGCCCGGGCCGGTCGCGAAGTCGCGGATCTCCTCGTCGCGGCGAATGTGGATGCGGGTGCCGCCCGCCTTGAGCGTGGCGACGAGCGGCGCGTGCCGCGCGAGTATGCCGATCTCACCGGCCGCGCCGGGGACGATGAGCATCTCGACCTCGCCCTCGAACGCCGGCCCCTCGGGAGTCACGAGGGATAGGGCGAACGTTCGCCTGTCCTGGGCCATTACGCCTAGTGCCCCTTCCAGTGATGCTGCCGAGTCTCTGGGTCGCGAGCCGAAGGCGCCGACTTGTCGGCGCCGACCAGAAGAGGTCGTGCCGGCTTTGCCGGCGCGACCGGCTCAAGCCAGGAGCCGCACTCCGACGAGGCAAGGTCAGAAGACCTTGGTGAGGAGGAGGGTGGGCCCTGGCGCCGCGTGATCGCGGGCCAGAGGCCGGCGTGCATTGCTGGGAGGGGCACCTAAGCGGGAACTGGTTCGGCTTCGCGCGCCTCTTCCTCGGCGGGCTCTTCCGGCTTCTCCTCCGGCTCCTCCTCACCGGCCAGTTGGCGCCCCTTGTCGACGGCCTTCTCGATGGTGCCGACCATGTAGAACGCCTGCTCGGGCAGATCGTCGTGCTTGCCCTCGAGGATCTCCTGGAAGCCCTTGATCGTGTCCTCGAGCTGCACGTACTCGCCGGGTGTCCCGGTGAACTGCTCGGCCACGAAGTTCGGCTGCGAGAGGAAGCGCTGGATCTTTCGCGCACGCTGGACGACGAGCTTGTCCTCGTCCGAGAGCTCGTCCATGCCGAGGATCGCGATGATGTCCTGCAGGTCGCGGTAGCGCTGGAGGACCTCCTGGACGCGAGTCGCCGTCTCGTAGTGCTCGTCCGAGACGATGCCCGGCTGAAGCGCGCGCGAGAACGAGTCCAATGGATCGACGGCGGGGTATATCCCCTGCTCGACGATTGCGCGAGACAGCACCGTCGTTGCGTCGAGGTGGGCGAACGTGTTCGCCGGAGCGGGGTCGGTGAGGTCGTCGGCAGGGACGTAGATCGCCTGCACCGACGTGACCGAGCCGGCGCGCGTGGAGGTGATTCGCTCCTGCAGCTGGCCCATCTCCGTCGCGAGCGTCGGCTGGTAGCCGACCGCGCTCGGCATACGGCCGAGGAGCGCGGAGACCTCGGAGCCGGCCTGGACGAACCGGAAGATGTTGTCGATGAAGAGCAGCGTGTCCTGACCCTGGTCGCGGAAGTACTCCGCCATCGTCAGCCCCGAGAGGCCGACGCGCAGACGCGCGCCCGGCGGCTCGTTCATCTGCCCGTAGACCAGCGCGACCTTGTCGAGCACGCCCGACTCCTTCATCTCGAGCCAGAGATCGTTGCCCTCCCGCGTGCGCTCTCCCACGCCGGAGAAGACCGACACGCCGCCGTGCTCCCGGGCGACATTGTGGATCAGCTCCTGGATCAGTACGGTCTTGCCGACTCCGGCGCCGCCGAAGAGGCCGACCTTGCCGCCTTTCACGTAGGGCGCGATCAGGTCGATGACCTTGATCCCGGTCTCGAAGATCTCAATCTCCGGAGAGAGCTCGCGGAAGCTCGGAGGATCACGGTGGATCGGCCAGCGTTCGACATCCGCTGGTGGCGGGTCGCCTCTGTCGATCGGATCGCCGATGACGTTCCAAAGGCGGCCGAGGGTCGGCTGCCCGACCGGAACCGTGATCGGCTGCCCGGTGTCCTCGATCTCGAGCCCTCGGGCGAGGCCGTCCGTCGAGTCCATGGCCACGGCCCGAACGCGGTCGTCCCCGAGGTGCTGCTGCACCTCGGCGATCAACTCTCGGCCGTCGGCCGAGATGCGCAGCGCGGTGTTGATCTCCGGTAGCTGATCGGGAAAGAACGCGTCGAGGACGACGCCCTTGATCTCGACGATCTTGCCGACATTCCGGCTTTCCTGGCTCGATGTTGACATTCGACTCCCGGAGACGCTTACCAATACTTTTCCCGATACTAACTACGGCGTGCGCACCGTCGTCTAACGGTTGGATGCGAATGCGCCCGATCTTGCCGGCCGACTGCGCTCGGGCCTGCCAGCAGCTTTCATTGCGGCTGGACTCCGAGCTCTCGGAGTTCGAACACGTGCTTCTCGAAGCACACCTGTCGCGCTGTCCCGACTGTCGGGCGTTTGGACAGAGCATCGCCGGTATGACCGAGGGGTTGCGTGCAGTTCCCCCCGAGCAGCCATCGATCTCGTTCAACGTTCAGCGCACTCGCACCCGGATGGATGTTCTACTCGCGGGCGCCCTTCGCGCCGGCTCAGCAGCCGCGGCTCTCGCCGTCGTCGTACTCAGTGGGATTGTCGCCCTCCACGGCTCCGAAAACGGAGGCCCGGTCGCCAATCTCGACACGACCCGGGTCCTGCTCGAGTTCCATGAGCGTCAGCTCCAACAACTCGACAGCACGGGTCAGACGAGGCAAGTGATTCCTCGCGGGCTGGCGGCGGCCGAGAACGTTGTGATGCCCGGCGCCGCTCAGGCTGGCGGCGCGTCTCAGCGGGCGCAGCCCGCGTCAAGTTCCCGCCGACTTCAGGGAAGGAGGTAGGTAGAGAGGACTTGGATACAGGTGAGCTCGCCAGAGTTGCAGCAATGGACCTGGCGACGCTGCCGAATCGCTACCATCCAGCCCCTTTCCCAGCCCCGAGGTCTCAGCCTCGCAGGCGTTGTAAGGGGAGAAGCACAAACGTTCACGAAATAAGGAGGATCGAACAAGGATGCTAAAACGCTTCCTTTGGGCAGGACTGGTGGGGGCCCTTGCGGTCACCGTCGTGGCCGGCGCATCCGTCGCCGGCAGCCAGTCCAGCCAAGCCAAGACGACGCTTCGGGTTGCGATCGCCGCCGAGCCGCCGTCGCTCGACCCGGGGCTCGCCACTGACACGACGTCGGCGAACCTGCTGTTCAACCTGATGGATCCGCTGATCAGGCTGGGCAATCCGCCGGCCCTGAAGGCGACGCCCGGCGCCGCCTCTAGCTGGTCGGTCAAGGGCGCCAACGTGACCCTGAACCTCCGCCGGAACGTCAAGTGGACGAACGGCAAGCCCGTGACCTCGGCCGATTACGTGTGGTCGTGGCTGCGGACGATCTCGCCTGAGCTCGGTGCGGATTACGCGTACCAGTTCTACGGCATCAAGGGTGCCGAGGCGTACAACAGCTGCAAGTCGAACTGCGGGGCCCTTCGCTCCAAGGTCGGCATCAAGGCAGCGGGCGCGTACAAGCTGAAGATTCAGCTCACCTCACCGCAGCCGTGGTTTATCCAGCAGCTGTCACACACCTCGTTCCTGCCTGTGAACAAGGCCGCCGTCACGAAGTACGGCAAGAAGTGGACGGAGCCCGGCAACATCGTCACCGACGGCCCGTTCAAGCTGTCGTCGTGGAAGCACGACGCTTCGATCACGCTGGTCAAGAACAACGCCTGGCGTGGCGCGAAGTCGGTCAAGCTCACGAAGATCGAGCAGCCGATCATCGTCGACGGCACGACCGCCGAGAACGCCTTCAGCGCGGGGAACATCGACGTGAACACGAACACCATCCCGTCTGTGGACATCCCCAAGTGGAAGAAGACGAAGTTCTTCAAGCTCTACAAGGCGCTCGGCACGTACTACTACGGGTTCAACGTCAAGAACATCCCTGACGTGAACCAGCGTCGGGCGATGGCCTTCGCGATCGACCGAACCCAGATCGTGAAGTACATCACCCAGGCCGGCCAGGTGCCTGCTCGGGGCTTCACCCCCGCCGGAATCGCGGGCGGGCCGGTCATCACGAAGCACAGCTTCATGCCGGCGACGGCACAGCTGAACAAGGCCAAGGCGTTCATGGCCAAGGTCAAGAACCCGAAGAAGAACATCAAGCTGTACATGAACAACGCGCCTAATCACACCAAGATCGCGACCGCCGTGCAGGCCTTCTGGACGAAGCTCGGCCTGGACGTCACGCTCAAGGTCCTGGAGTGGAAGCAGTACCTCCAGTTCCTCGGACCTCCGCCGAACTCAGACGTTGACGTGTACCGCCTGGGTTGGATCTACGACTTCCCGGATGCGTACAACGGTCTGGTTCTCTGGGAGTGCGCTTCCGGGAACAACAACACCAACTGGTGCAGCAAGAAGTACGACGCACTGATCGACAAGGCAACGAAGACGCCGAACGACGCAGCACGGCACAAGATCTACCAGCAGGCTGAGGACATCCTCACCGGCCCGAAGGGCGCACTGCCCGTCATGCCGATCTACTGGTACACGTTCCAAGCATTGGTGAAGAGCAACGTGCACGGCTTCTTCATCAACCCGTCGGACAACTGGGACTACACCAAGGTCACGGTTAGCTAGCACTACTGAAAAAGGGCAGGGCGCCAGGCGCCCTGCCCTTTTTCAAATCGAAAAACCCGGTAATCTCCCTCTTCCCCAATGCTCAAGTTCATCGTCAGGAGAGTCGCTTGGACGATCCCGGTGCTGCTCCTGGTCATCCTGATGACGTTCCTGATGATGCGGCTGATCAAGGGGAATCCGTTCCAGGTCACGGAGCGCCCCGTTCCGCCGGCGATCCAGGCGAACCTCGAACGGCAGTTCCACCTCGACCAGCCGTGGTACATGCAGTACGTCTACTACGTGAAGGGCGTCTTCACCGCGAACCTCGGCCCGTCGCTCCAACAGCGCGACCGCGACGTCAACGACATCATCAAGGAACACTTCCCGGTCTCGTTGAAGCTCGGCGGGCTCGCAATGCTGTTCGCGATCGTGGTCGGGATCCCCTTAGGAATCATCGCGGCCCTCAAGCAGAACACACCGATCGACTACTTCGTCATGGCGATCGTGAACGCCGGCTATGCGTTACCGAACTTCCTAATCGCGACCCTGCTCATCTACTTCTTCGCGGTCAAATGGGGCGCACACACACCCTTCCCCACGAACGGCTGGGCCGGCTGGGAGTCCTGGATCCTCCCGATGATCGCGCTCGGCCACGCGCCGATGACCGTCCTAGCCCGAATCGTGCGCGGGTCGATGCTGGAGACTCTTCAGGCTGACTACATTCGAACCGCAAAGGCCAAGGGCCTGCGCTGGCGCCGCGTCGTCGGACTGCACGTGCTGCGGAACTCGCTAATTCCCGCCGTCACTGCCGCTGGGCCGCTCCTCGGCTACCTGATCGCCGGCTCGTTCATCGTCGAGACGATCTTCGGCATCCCCGGCATCGGCCGCTACTTCATCATCTCGGTCGCGTCGCGCGACTATTCCGTCACGATGGGGATCACGGTCCTGCTCTCGATCATCATCATCGTCGCCAATCTCGTGGTCGACATCCTGTACGGCTTCCTTGATCCGCGAACCCGAGACGTGAGGACCTGATGGCTGTCACCAATCGCCGAGCGGACTTCGAAGCCACCCTCACTCGCACGGCCGAGGCTCGCGGCCGCGAGGCAGGCGCCGCCCTCGAGCGCGCCTCGCTGTGGCGCGACGCCGTCCATCGGTTCTCGAGGAACCGCGCCGCCGTAGTCGCCGCGTTCGCCTTCCTCGCCATGCTCGTGTTCGTGATCTTCGTACCAATCTTCAGCAACGAGGACCCGTACGCAGTCGACTTCTCGCAGTCCTTCCTGAGCCCGAGCTTGGCGCACCCCTTCGGCACGGACGAGTTCGGCCGTGATCTCTTTGTGCGCACCGCGCTCGGCGGCCGCATCTCGATCGGGATCGGCTTCGCGGCGACGTTCGCGATCATGATCGTCGGCATCCTCTACGGCTCCATCTCGGGATTCGCCGGCGGGTGGGTGGACAACGGGCTGATGCGCTTCCTCGACGCGCTCTACGGCCTGCCCTACCTGCCCTTCGCGATCATCACGCTGGCCATCTTCGGGACGACCAACTTCTACACGATGGTCGTGGCGCTGACCGTGGCCTCGTGGTTCACAACCGCCCGGGTGATGAGAGGGCAGATCATCACGCTGAAGGAGAATGATTACGTGCGCGCCGCGAACGCACTCGGCGCCCGCTGGTACCGGATCCTCTTCCGCCACCTGCTGCCGAACACGCTCGGCGTGATCCTGATCTTCGTGTTCCTCGAGCTGCCCGGCGTTGTCCTCGGGGAAGCGTTCCTCTCGTTCCTCGGGATGGGAGTGGAACCCCCGAAGGCCTCCTGGGGCACGCTGGCGCAGGACGGCTACACGTCCTACCTCGCACACCCGTACATCATCGTCATCCCGAGCCTCTGCATCAGCTGGCTGATCCTGAGCGCGTTCTTCATCGCCGACGGCCTTCGCGACGCGCTCGACCCACGGACGAGACAGAACTTCTAGATCGATATGGCGCTTCTCGAGGTCAACGACCTCCACACCTTCTTCAAGACCCGCGCGGGTGAGGTGCGCGCAGTCGACGGCATCTCGTTCGAGGTCGAAGCCGGGACGATGCTCGGAATCGTCGGCGAGTCAGGCTGTGGCAAGTCGGTCACGATGCTCTCGCTCATGGGGCTCGTCATGCCCCCGGGCCGCGTCGTGGAAGGCTCCGCGATGTTCCAGGGGCGTGACTTGCTCAAGCTGAGCCAGAAGCAGCTCGAGGACGTCCGAGGCCACGAGATCGGGATGATCTTCCAGGACCCGATGACGTCGCTGAACCCGACGTTGACGATCGGGACGCAGCTGACCGAGACGCTCCGCCGCCATCTCGACATGAATCGGAAGGAAGCACGCAAGCGTGCGGTCGAGCTGCTCGAGGAGGTTCACATCCCGAATGCAGAACGGCGGCTCGACGACTATCCGCACCGGTACTCCGGCGGCATGCGCCAGCGCGTGATGATCGCGATCGCGATCTCATGCAACCCGAAGCTGTTGATTGCCGATGAGCCGACGACGGCTCTCGACGTCACCGTGCAGGCCGGCGTGCTCGACCTGCTGCACGAGCTGCGCAGCCTGCACGACATGTCCGTGATCATCATCACGCACGACATGGGCGTCGTCGCCGAGACGGCGAACGACATCATCGTGATGTACGCGGGCCAGGTCGTCGAGCACGCGCCGGCACTCGATCTCTTCGACAACCCGGAACACCCTTATACGGAGGCGCTGCTCGCAGCGCTTCCGCAGGTCGAAGGCGAGGGCATGCGTGAGGGGCGGCTCCTGTCCATTCCCGGCCGACCGCCGGATCTGATCGCACCGCCTCCGGCGTGTCGCTTCGCGCCTCGCTGCATGTACGCCGGGCACGACAACTGCGCCACTGTGCCGCCCGACCTGCGTGAGATCCGTCCCGGCCACTGGGTGCGCTCCGTTCACCCGGCGTCCGAGCGGGCTGCCGAACCGGTTGGTGCGCCATGACCGAGCCTCGGCGAGGCGCCGACATCGGAGGGCAGCGCGGCGAGCTCCTGCTCTCCGTGAAGAACCTCAAGAAGTACTTCCCGATCAAAGAGGGCGTCCTGATCGACAGAACCGTGGACCACGTGAAGGCGGTCGACGACGTTTCGTTCGACATCCGCACAGGGGAGACGCTCGGTCTCGTCGGCGAATCGGGGTCCGGCAAGTCGACGACCGGTTTCTGCGTCCTCCAGCTGCTGAAGCCAACGTCCGGCTCGGTCGCGTTCGACGGCCGGGAGCTTACGACTATGAGCAAGAGGGATCTGCGTCAGATCCGACGGGAGATCCAGATCGTCTTTCAGGATCCGTACGCGTCGCTCAATCCCCGCATGACCGTGGGAGACATCGTCTCCGAGCCACTGCTCATCCACAACGTCGGGTCTCGCCGCTCTCGGCGGCGCAGCGCCGAGCAGCTGCTCGAGGTCGTCGGCTTCAACCCCGACTTCATCAACCGTTACCCGCACGAGTTCTCCGGCGGCCAGCGACAGCGCATCGGGATCGCTCGCGCGCTCGCACTGAACCCGAGGCTGATCGTCTGCGACGAGCCCGTTTCGGCGCTGGACGTCTCGATCCAGGCGCAGATCCTGAACCTGCTCAAAGATCTCCAGATCGAGTTCGGCCTGACCTACCTGTTCGTCGCTCACGACCTCGCGGTGGTCCGAGGGATGAG
Source organism: Gaiellaceae bacterium (assembly GCA_035704315.1). GTDB lineage: Bacteria > Actinomycetota > Thermoleophilia > Gaiellales > Gaiellaceae > JACDAN01. The sequence goes on along the minus strand of DASSXA010000320.1, from coordinate 102 downwards.
CGATCAGATCGCCGTCATGAACCGCGGGCAGATCGTCGAGTACGGCCCCGCGGAAAAGGTGTACACACATCCGCAGGACGAGTACTCGCAGGCTCTGCTCGC
>DASSXA010000040.1:0-2454 GCA_035704315.1 Gaiellaceae bacterium | reverse complement strand
GGGCTCGTCATCGGGCGTGCCTCGCCGACGCCGGTCGATCTCGCGAGCTCCACCACTTGGCCGGTCCTGATCACCCTCGTCGGCATCGTCATCACCGTCGCGCTCCGAGCGATCGGCTTCCCCGGCGACCTGCTGATCGGGATCATCGCGACGACCGTCTTCGCCACGATCCTGAACTACGCCTTCGACGTCTACCCGAAGGATCTCGGGTACGCGCGGTGGCCTGACGACATCTTCAAGGCCCCGGACTTCAGCCTCGTGGGCGACATCAGCTTCAACGCCTTCACAACCCTGCCGTTCGTCGCGGCGCTGGCGTTTGCGTTCTCACTCTTCCTCGCCGACTTCTTCGACACGATGGGCACGCTCGTCGGCGTCGGGCGGCAGGCCGGCTACCTCGACCAGCGGGGCGAGCTGCCGGACATCCGCAAGCCGCTGCTCGTCGACTCGGCGGCCGCCGCTGCGGGAGGATTCGTCTCGGCATCGTCCGCGACGACGTACATCGAGTCGGCCGCGGGAGTCGGAGTGGGAGGCCGCACGGGCTGGGTAAGCGTGGTGACTGGCACGCTGTTCTTCCCGTTCATGTTCGTCGCACCGCTGATCGGGATGGTGCCGCCTCAGGCGACGGCACCCGCGCTGATCATCGTCGGTTGGTTGATGATCAGCGTGCTGACCGAGGCAGAGGAGCTGGCCGAACCGCCCGAGGCCGGCGACGCGCCGCGCCAACGCCGGGCGCTGGCCGGAATCGACTTCCACGACGTCGCGCTGGGCCTCTCCGCGGCCATCGTGATCATGTTCATGCCGTTCTCGTTCTCGATCACGGACGGCATCGCGGCCGGGTTCATCGTCTACGTCCTCGTCCGCACCTTCCAGGGGCTTTGGAACGAGGTGCACCCGCTGATGTGGGCCGCGGCGCTCGCCTTCGCGATCTACTTCGCGATTCCGATCCTGCAGCAGGAGTTCAGCTGGATCTAGGAGGGCTTGGCGGAACGCCGTCCTTCACAGCGTTGCCGCCGGAGCGCGTTGCTCGACGCGCTCCGGCAGCCGGCCCAGCAGCCACCAACCCACGAGCGGGCCGAGCGCCGAAAGGGCGAAGGCGGCCCTCCACGACGCCGTCTCGACCACCGCTGCGAAGGCGACCGGGATGACCACGCCGATCAGGGACAGCGTCGTCTGCTGGAACCCGATCGCGGCGCCGCTCCGTGCCCGGCCGGCGAGCTCCGCTGCCGCGGTCAGCGAAAGGCCGTTCCACGCCATCGAGATCGTTCCCGCCACGACGATCACCACCACGACCACGATGAGACTGCTCCTGGCGAAGGCGGCCGTCAGCAGCAGCCCTGAGGCGCTCGCGAGACCGATCCAGCGGAGTGGCCGAAGCCGGCTCCCGAGCCGGTCCGAGAGCCGCCCGGCGCCGATCCGTGAAAACACGGCGCCGACCTGAAAGACGGCGAGCACGACCGCCGCGCGAGCGTCCGACACGCCGTAGACGTCGTGCAGGAATAGCACCGTGAACGACATCAGCGGCAGCTGCCCAAAGAGGTAGAGGCCGCTACCGGCGCACAGTGTCCAGAGCCGGCGATCGCGGAGCGTCCAGGGGATCGCATCTCCCTCGAGTTCCTTGTCGATCGTGGGCGCCTCGCGAATCACCAGAGCGGCGATGATGGCCGCGCCCACTGACAGCGCTCCGAGATACGTGAACGCTGCCTTCAATCCGCCGGCGTGCTCCACAAGGGGAAGCGTCAGCGCGCCGACGGCAGCGCCCAAAGGGATCGCGGTCTGCCGAATCCCGAGCGCAAATCCGCGCTCCTCCACGGAGAACCACTGCATCACTGCGCGGCCGCTGGCAGCGTTGACGCTCGCGCCCATTGCGCTCGCGAGGAAGAGAAGCGCTACTAGGACAACGAAGCTCGGCGCCCAGCCTGCGGCGGCGGCAAGGATGCCGCAGGCCGCCGTTCCCGTGCTGAGCACGACGCGCTCTCCGAGGCGGTCTGCGAGGAGTCCCCAGGGAAGCAGCGTGAGCAGCGCGCCAACCCAGAGGCTCGCCAGTGCGAAAGCGACCTGGGACAACGTCAGATCGAACTCGTCCCGCAGCGTCGGCGCCAGCACGGGAATGCCGATGAAGAACGCCGAGCCGCTCGTCGCCGCCGCGGTGCCCGCAGCGAGCACCGCCCAGCGGTAGCGCAATTAGAGCCCGAAGGGGTTGAACGGTTTGGGCGAGGTGGAGACGATCACGCTCTTCGTCTCCAGGTAGAGCTCGAGCGCGTCGAGGCCGAGCTCACGGCCGAAGCCGGACTGCTTGTAGCCGCCGAACGGGATGCCGGGGAACGCCGTATACGGCATGTTGATCCCGATCGTCCCCGCCTTGATCCGGCGTGCCAGCCGGTGGCCGCGCGCCGGGTCGCCGGTCCACACGGTCGCCATCAACCCGTAGCGCACATCGTTCGCGATCCGGATCGC
>DASSXA010000022.1:0-2138 GCA_035704315.1 Gaiellaceae bacterium | reverse complement strand
CCATCGCCCCAACCGGCTCTCCGGCGGCGAGCAGCAGCGCGTTGCGATCGCACGGGCCCTCGTCATTCGCCCGAGCGTCGTGCTCCTCGACGAGCCGACCGGAAACCTGGACTCCGCAAGCGCCAAACAAGTGCTCGCGATACTCGAGCGGGTTCACGGCGGAGGGGCGACGATGGTCATCGTCACGCACTCGAGCGAGGTTGCCGAGCGTGCGTCGCGGATCCTGCAACTCGCGGACGGCGTTGTCGTCGCTGACGAGCCGACCGACAGGCCGGTCGCCGTCGGCGCCGCCGGATGACGCGGTTCGTCGAACACTGGCGCATCGCGCTCGGAGCCCTGCGAGCGAACTGGTTCCGCGCCGTCCTGACGGCGCTCGGCGTCGTCATCGGCGTCGCGTCGCTCGTCGCCGTCTCCGCGGTCAGCGCCGGCGCCCAGAAGGAGGTCCAGAACAGCATCCGCCGCTTGGGGGCGAACGTCGTCCTCGTCGACGGCGAGTTCATCAGCATCGGAACCGGGCAGTCGGCGACGGAGCGCACGATCACGCCCGCCGACGTCGCGGCGATCGCTCAGCTGCCGATGGTGACGGCGGTCGCGCCGCACCAGGACATCGAGAGCCTCACGGTCTCGGCCGGCCGAAACCAGACGACGACGCGCCTCTTTGGCATCACTCCCACGTACGCCGACATCTACAACCAGACGGCGCAACAGGGTCGACTGATCTCCGCGGCCGACGTCGACTTCGGCCGCAGCGTCATGGTGCTCGGCCCCGATGCTCAGGCGAAGCTCTTTCCAGGCGGAAGCGCGATCGGCCAGACCGTGCGAGTGGGGAGCCACGAGTTCGAGGTAATCGGCATCCAGACCCGCAAGGGGAAGCTCGCCGACGAGAACCTCGACAACCGGATCTTCGTTCCGCTCCCGCTTGTGCTGCGGGTGCTCCTGGGCGGAACGAACACGAAGAGCGTCGGCGTCCGCGTCCGCAGCGAGGCCGACATCGAGCCTGCCCAAGACGCGATCGGCACGCTGCTTCGCAAGCAGCACAACCTGCCCGCCTCCTACGCCGACGACTTCTCCACCGAGGACCAGGCCGCGCTCGTGAAGGAGGCCCAGCGGGCGACGACGACCTTCCGCGTCCTCACCTTCGCACTCGGCGGGATCGCGCTGCTCGTCGGCGGGATCGGGATCATGAACATGATGCTCGTCTCGGTCCGCGAACGGACGCGTGAGATCGGCATCCGCAAGTCGGTCGGCGCCGATCCCTGGACGGTGCAGGCGCAGTTCCTGATCGAGGCGGTCGTCCTGAGCTTGCTCGGGGGTTTCGCAGGCGCGCTGGCCGGAATCGCCGCCACCTGGCTGATCGGTGCACTCGCCGGCTGGGAGACGCTGATCAGTGGGCCCGCGGTGGTCGTGGCACTCACGGTCGCTGTCGCGGTCGGGCTCTTCTTCGGCTTCTACCCCGCGCGGCGTGCCGCACGACTCGACCCGGCCGCCGCGCTCCGCTACGAGTAGCGGGCGAGCTCCAACCAGCGCCCGCGCTTGATCAGCGCCCGCAGCTCGTCACCCGGGCACGCCGTGGGAAAGAAGCCCGAGTGTGGACGCACTTGCCGGGCCTTGGGAAAGCGGCGGCGGTACTCCTGGATGAGCTGTGCGAGCGCACGGCGCGCCTCGGGCGTGACGTCGGCCCTTCCTTTCGTGTCGTCGCCGAGAAAGCAGACCGCGAAGTAATGGTCATTCGACTCCTTGGTTCCGTTCGCCGCCGAGCGTGCGCCGAACCCACGCCCGACGAACACGTAGCCGTGCCTGCAGAAGACATGGTTGTAGGCGATGTCGAGCCAGCCCATTGTCTCCATGTGGTAGCGCTGGATCGCCCGAACGCGTCCCGCGCAGTTGCGGTGCAGCCGCTCCTCGTCGACGTTCATGGCGGAGTAGTGGACGGCGACGCCGCGTGCCTCCTCGGGGTTGATCCGCGGGCGGCCTCGGGCCGGCGCGGCGCCCCAGGCCGGCCTCCGCACGTACTTCAGCGGAGGTTGTCTGGGAGCTCGCGGCGTGTCAGGTCCTTGTCCGCCCAGGCTCACGCAGGCATGTGGCAGACCGCCTCGATGTTGTTGCCGTCCGGGTCGATCACGTAGGCGCCGTAGTAG
>DASSXA010000379.1:0-2336 GCA_035704315.1 Gaiellaceae bacterium | reverse complement strand
ACGACTTGCGCCGGCGGATCGCCGCGACCCGCTGGCCCAGCAAGGAGCTTGTCGACGACCGGTCCCAGGGCGTGCAGCTGGCGACGCTGCAGGCGCTCGCGAGCTACTGGACCAGCGACTACGACTGGCGCAAGGCGGAGGCAAAGCTGAACGCGCTGCCGCAGTTCACGACCGAGATCGACGGGGTGGAGATCCACTTCATCCACGTGCGCTCGGAGAACGAAAGCGCCTTGCCGCTGATCATGACGCACGGCTGGCCGGGCTCGGTCATCGAGCTGCTCGAGACGATCGGCCCGCTCACCGACCCGACCGCGCACGGCGGAAGTGACAAGGATGCGTTCCACCTCGTGCTGCCGTCCGTCCCCGGGTACGGCTTCTCCGGCGAGCCAACCGAGCTCGGCTGGTGGGCCGGCCGCGTCGCTCAGGCCTGGCCGGAGCTGATGCGCCGCCTTGGCTACGACCACTACGTCGCCCAGGGCGGCGACGTGGGCGCCGCCATCACCGACGGGATGGGCCGCCTGGCGCCCGAGGGGCTGATCGGCGTCCATACGAACCTGTTCGTGCCGGCGCTGGGCGGCACCATGCCGACAGATACCGACGAGGAACGCGCGGCGGCCGAGCAGATTGCTGGATTCAGGGCGACCGGGTTCGGCTACTTCGTCGAGCAGGCCACGAGGCCACAGACGATCGGCTACGCCCTGCTGGACTCACCCGTCGCGCTGGCCGCCTGGATGCTCGACCACGACACGGACAGCTACTACAAGATCTCCGGCGCCTTCGTCGACGGGCAGCCCTCCGGCAATCTCACCCGAGACCACATCCTCGACAACGTCACGCTGTACTGGCTGACCGGGACCGGCGCCTCGGCGGCCCGGGCGTACTGGGAAAGCGGACAGGCTCAAGCCAAAGCGGGCGGGCAGGCTCCGCCGCCGATGACGCTCCCGTTTGCGTTCACCACGTTCCCCGGCGAGATCTGGAAGACGCCGCGCAGCTGGGTCGAGAAGGCCTACCCCAACGTCGTCTACTTCAACGAGGTCGACAATGGCGGACACTTCGCGGCCTGGGAGGAGCCGGAGCTCTTCACCACCGAGCTTCGCGCCGCCTTCAGTTCACTTCGAGCGAACGGAGGCTAGTCATGAGTAGCGCCATCGAGACCACCACAGAGATCAAGCCCTTCCACTTCGAGATTTCAGAGGCGCAGATCGACGACTTGCGCCGCCGCATCGCGACGACGCGTTGGCCCACGAAGGAGCTCGTCGCCGATCGGTCCCAGGGCGTACAGCTGGCGACGCTGAAGGAGCTCGCGCGCTACTGGGCGACGGATTACGACTTCGGGCGTGTTGCGGAGAGGCTGAACGCGCTCCCGCAGTTTACGACCGAGATCGACGGGGTCGAGATCCACTTCATCCACGTCAAGTCGGATCACGAGGACGCGCTGCCGTTGATCATGACGCACGGCTGGCCCGGCTCGGTCATCGAGCTGCTCGAGACGGTCGGTCCGCTTACCGACCCGACCGCGCACGGCGGAGACGCCGAGGACGCGTTCCACCTAGTGCTGCCGTCGCTGCCCGGCTACGGCTTCTCGAGCGAGCCGGCCGAGCTCGGCTGGAACGTCGGCCGCGTCGCGCAGGCCTGGGCGGACCTCATGCACCGCCTCGGCTACAGCCGTTATGTCGCCCAGGGCGGCGACGTGGGCGCGGCCGTCACCGACACGATGGCACGGCAGGCACCCGAGGGCCTGCTCGGTATCCACACGAACTTGCTCGTGACTGTGCTGGCCGGCCCCCAGCCGACGGAAACCGACGAGGAACGCGCGGCAGCGGATCAGCTCGCCACATTCAGGGAGAGCGGCTTCGGCTACTTCCTGGAGATGGCCACGCGGCCGCAGACGATCGGCTACGCCCTGCTGGATTCACCCGTTGCCCTGGCCGGCTGGCTGCTCGACCACGACACGGATAGCTACTACAAGATCTCCCGCGCCTTCGTCGACGGCGAGCCCGTGGGCAATCTCACCCGCGACCACATCGTCGACAACATCACGCTGTACTGGCTAACTGGCACCGGCGCCTCGGCGGCCCGGTCCTACTGGGAGGACGGACTAGCCCGGGCACAGGCACTCGCGTCCGGCCAGGCGCCTCCGGAGGTCTCGATCCCGGTCGGATTCACCACGTTCCCCGGCGAGATCTGGCGGACCCCGCGCAGCTGGGTCGAGAAGTCGTACCCCAACGTCGCGTATTTCAACGAGGCCGGCAAGGGCGGCCACTTCGCCGCCTGGGAGGAGCCTGAGCTCTTTTCGGCCGAGATTCGAGCTGCATTCAAGTCGCTGCGAAACGGGA
>DASSXA010000161.1:0-2208 GCA_035704315.1 Gaiellaceae bacterium | reverse complement strand
TCTCCGAGAACACGCTCTTCCATGTCGGCCACGCGCTGGAGCAGGCAATCGGCTTCGATTTCGTCCCAGGGAGGCTCACATGACCTGGGAACCGGTGATCGGGCTCGAGATCCACATCCATCTGAAGACGCGGACGAAGATGTTCTGCCGCTGCGAGGTCGCCTACTTCGAGCCGGAGAACACGCTCACGTGCCCGGTCTGCCTGGCCTTCCCGGGGTCGCTTCCGGTTCCGAACGCGGCGGCCGTCGAGTGGACGATCAAGCTCGGGCTCGCACTCGACTGCGACATCGCCGAGCACGCCGTCTTCCACCGGAAGAACTACTTCTATCCGGACAACCCGAAGGGCTACCAGATCTCCCAGTACGACGAGCCGCTGTGCGTGAACGGCCGGCTGACGCTCCCCGGCCCGGACGGCGACGCCGAGATCGGCATCGTCCGAGCACACCTCGAAGAGGACGCGGCCAAGAACGTCCACGTCGGAGGCGCGGAGGGCCGCATCGGCGGGGCGACCGCAACGCTCGTGGACTTCAACCGTGCGGGCACGCCCCTCGTCGAGATCGTCACCCAGCCGGATCTCCGGTCGGCCGATCAGGCGCGCCGCTTCCTCCAACTGCTGCGCCAGACGGTCGTCGAACTGGGCATCTCCGACGCGGAGATGCAGAAGGGATCGCTGCGTTTCGATGTGAACGTCTCCGTGCGGCCCGAGGGCTCGGACGAGCTCCGGACGCGCACGGAGCTGAAGAACCTGAACTCGTTCGCCTTCGCCGCAAAGGCGATCGAGCGCGAGGTGGAGCGCCAGATCGCCGTTTACGAGTCGGGCGGCCAGATCGAGCAGGAGACGCTGCACTTCGATCCGGGCGCCGAATCGGCCCCGCCCCTGCGCTCGAAGGAGGAGGCGCAGGACTACCGCTACTTCCCGGAACCGGATCTCGTCCCGCTCGAGCCGGCGCGCGAGCTCGTCGAGCGGATCAGAACCGAGCTACCGGAGTCGCCCGCGACACGGATCCATCGGCTCGCCGCCGGGCTCGAGCACGACCTTGCCGAGGATCTCGTCACGAGCGGGCGCGACCGGCTCTACGAGCAAGTGCCGGGCGACCGCCGCGCCGTCGCGAATGTGCTCATGAACCAGTTCGCCGCCGCAGGAGTAAATCCAGAAGCGGTTGACCCCGAAGAGCTCGGCAAGCTGATCGAAGCGCGCTCGCGCATTCCGCGAGAGAAGCTGACCGAAGCGCTCGCGGCGAGCGGCGACCCGGGTTTCTCGGCCGAGCAATACCTCGGCGACGGCCTTGTCGCCGACACCGCGGAGCTCGAGCCGATCGTCGAGCGGATCCTCGCTGCAAACCCCGGCCAGGTCGAGGCCTACCGCGGGGGCAAGGAGGGACTGCTCGGCTTCTTCGTCGGCCAGGTGATGAAGGAGACCCAGGGCAAGGGCGATCCCAGGATCGTCAACGAGCTCCTCCGTCAGAAGCTGAGTTGACCGATGCGCCGGGGCGGGCTAGCTCGCGGCGCTCGACCGACGCCGGCGCGTCGCAGGCCGCGCGGGCGACGCAGCCTGCGCCTGCGCCTTCTCCCGCGCCTTCTTCTTCCGCTGCCGATCTCTCGCCCAGCGCACCCTGGGGCGGTCTCCGCGTCCCATCGCCCGCAATCGTAAGCTCGCAGGATGAAGCATGCGACCGACTACCTCTGGTTCGAGACGCCGAACCGGCGCGACTACGTGAACATCACAGGCGAGGTCGAGGACTTCGTCGGCCGAAGCGGCATCCAGGAAGGCCTCTGTCTCGTCAACCCGATGCACATCACCGCCGCCGTCTACGTCAACGACGCCGAGTCAGGCCTGATCGAGGACTTCGACGATTGGCTCGAGCGGCTTGCACCGCACGAGCCCAAGGACCAGTACCGGCACAACAACGGCGAGGACAACGCCGACGCGCATCTCAAGCGGCACCTGATGAGCCATCAGGTCGTCTTGCCGATCACCGGCGGGAAGCTCGACCTCGGTCCGTGGGAGCAGGTCTTCTACGCCGAGTTCGACGGCCGTCGCCGTAAGCGCGTGGTGCTGAAGGCGATCGGCGACTAGAGAAGTCCGCAGATCCGAGCGGTGTGGGGCCACGGATAGAAGCCGCGGCCGGCGCGGAGCGCGCGCTCTCCGACCCACATCTGCTCCACGGATGACCACCGGTCTGCCCAGCCGCGGCGCAACAGGTGCCG
>DASSXA010000256.1:0-9573 GCA_035704315.1 Gaiellaceae bacterium | reverse complement strand
TTCGTCATCTATCCCCTCGGCGAGTCGTACGCCATCACGCACGCGGCGCGGGCGTATGTGCCCGAGCCGCAGCTCGGGACGGCATTCCAGGAGATCTCCTTCACGACGCCCGACGGCCTGCAGCTCGAGGGCTGGTACGTGCCCTCGAAGAACGGCGCTGCCGTGATCTCGTTTCCCGGTCGTAAGGGGCCTCGGAAGCCGGCCAAGCTGCTGGCCCGCCACGGCTACGGCGTGGTGCTCTTCGACCGGCGCGGCGAGGGGGAGAGCGAGGGCGATCCGAACCTGTTGGGCTGGGAGGGCATGCGCGACATCGAAGGCGCGATCGCCTTTCTCAAGACGCGGCCGGAGGTCGACGACGCGAGGATCGGCGGGCTCGGCCTCTCGGTGGGGGGCGAAATGATGCTCCAGGAGGCGGCAGAGAACGACGAGCTGAAGGCGGTCGTCTCCGAAGGCGCAGGCGTCAGATCGGTCCGCGAGGCCGTCCACATGGACGGTCCAGCGAAGGTGGTCGGCTCCTGGGCGTTCGGCATCGTCACCTTGGGGACGGCCGTCTGGACCAGCAATCTGCCGCCACGGTCGCTGATGGACCTGAGCGCCGAGATCAAGCAGCCGGCGCTGTTCATCCACGCAACACCGGGACAGGGCGGCGAGACGCTGACCGAGAAGTACTACGACGCGGCGAAGGGGCCGAAGGAGTACTGGGCGGCTCCGGGCGGCCACACCGGCGCGATCGACGCCGCGCCCGAGGAGTACGAGCGGCGAGTGGTCGGCTTCTTCGATCGCAGCCTGCTCAGGTAGGCGCGGCGCTGCGGCCGAGCAGCCGGGCCACGGTTCTCCCGATCGCCCGGTAGAGCACGACTAGCAGGATCCCGGCGCCCGCCATCAGCGCAATCGCGATTGCCACCGCCGCCCAAGGATGGCCCACGGAGAAGAGGATCACGCCGATGACCGCGCCGTCCTCGAGCAAGCTGAGGACGATGTTGGACACCGGCTCCGGCGATGCGTTGACGGCGAGCCGCAAGCCGGCCTTGGCGGCATGGCTCGCGAGTGCCGTCGAGCCGCCGAGGACCGCGGCGAAGGCTTCGTTCACGTCCCGCGCTTCGCCGGCGAGCAAGGCGCCGATGATGGCGCCGATCGTCGGCCGAATGACCGTGTGGACCGCGTCCCAGGCGTTGTCGACGTACGGGATCTTGTCCGCGACGAACTCAACGCCCCAGAGGGCACCCGCGAGGACGAGGACGTCGGTTCGCTGGAGCACGTCCGGCACGCCGTCGACGCCGCCGACGCGCCCGACGAGCCCCGTGACGAACACCGTCGCGTAGACGTTGACCCCGCTGGCCCAGCCCGACGTGACCACGTACGCAAGCGAATCCACTGCCGTAGTCTCGCGCCGTGGCGATCGTGAGGACGATCCGGGGCGACATCGCTCCGGAGGAGCTCGGGCCCTGCGATGCGCACGAGCATCTCTTCCTCGTCACGCCGGCTCAGCCCGGCGACGAATACTCGGACGTCTCGAAGGCGATCGAGGAGGCCGCGACGCTGCGGGCCGCCGGCGCGCAGGGGCTCGTCGATTGGACGCCGATCGGGCTCGGCCGGGACCTGGATGGCCTACGCGCCGTGTCCGAGGCGACCGGCCTCCACATCGTCGCGGCGACGGGCCTCCACCGTGACGTGCACTACGCCGCGGATGATCCGGTGCGTGCGGAGGCCGAGGAGGCGCTCGCCGCTCGATTCGTAACCGACCTCGAGCGCTGCGGGATCATCAAGATCGGCGCCGGCTATCACTCGATCAGTCCGTTCGAGGCGAAGGCGTTCGCGGCCGCAGCGGCAGCGCACGGCGAGATCGGCGCGCCGGTCTGCGTGCACACGGAACACGGGACGATGGGGCTCGCGCTCGTCGAGCGGCTGGGGGAGCTGGGCGTGCGGCCCGAGCGAGTCATCCTCGCCCATGTCGACCGGAATCCCGATGCCGGCGAGCACGCCGAGACTGCCGCGACGGGTGCCTGGCTCCAGCTGGACGGGCCCGGCCGGACGAAGTACTGGCCTGACTCGACGATCCTCGGCCTGATCTCCGAGCTTGCGGAGCGAGGTCACGCCGACCGGCTGCTGCTCGGAGGCGACACGGGTCGCCGCTCGATGTTCCGCGCGTACGGCGGCGGCCCGGGGCTCGACTACGTCTTTGCCCGGTTCAGGCCGCGCCTGGAACGGGAGCTTGGGCGCGAGCTCTGCGACCAGATCTTCATCGCGAATCCGGCGCGGGCCTTCGCCTTCTAGAGCGACCCCCTCCCGCGGCGGGCGCCCTCGACCATGTTCGCGAGCTTCTGCTGAGCGGCCCAGCGGGCCGTCTGCGAGAGGCCGCAGTCCGGGCTGACGCTCAGGCGCTCCGGGGCGACGTAGCGCAGGCAGGCGCGAATCCGCTCCTCGATGTCGGCCGGCGTCTCGACGTAGTAGTTCTTGACGTCGATCACGCCGACGCCGACGTCGTGGCGCTCGCCTATCTCCGCGATCAGATCCAGCTCCGCGAATTCACGGCTTGCCATCTCCAGGTGGAGCTCATCGGCTGCCAGTCCGAGGAAGGCCGGGAACATCGGCGCGTAGCGACGCTTGCCGACCGCCCGTCCCTTGTAGTTGCCGAAGCAGAGGTGAGTGCCCAGGTAGCAGCGGCCCGCGACCGGCTGGACGGTTCGGTTGAACGTCTCGACGAGGCGCTCGGGATCTTCTCGGTCTGCGTAGCAGCTCATTGACGGCTCGTCGACGGTGACGTTTCCGCAGCCCGCTTCCACGAGCGCCTCGAGCTCGGAACGGACGATCGGAAGCAGCGCTTCCGTCACGGCCCAGCGGTCCGGGTAGTCGTCGTTCGGCTCGATGCGGCCCGCGAGCGTGTACGGCCCCGGGACGCTCGCCTTCAGCTGTGTGTCCTTGGGAGCCAGGCTCCGCAGCCGCTCCCATTCCGCGACGACGCCGAGCCCGCCCGGAGCCGCCGGCTCGCCGACGATCCGATGGCGTCCACGCTGGTCGTGGCCGGGCGGGCCAAAACGGCGGCGCGGTTCGTCGTCGAGCTCGAGGCCGTCGAGGAACGCGTAGAACGAGAGGTTGAAGTCGAAGCGCGTCTGCTCGCCGTCGGTGATCACGTCGAGGCCCGCGCGGAGCTGGTCGCCGATCGCGGCCCAGACGGCGTCACGCGTCGCCTCCGCGCGGTCGTCGGGGCCCAGCTCGTCGAGGTGCGCACCGGCAAGCTCCAGCCAGCCGGGGAACGGGTAGCTCCCGACGACGGTCGTCCGGATTGGCTCGTGCGGCATGACCGCCAAGCTTATTGCCGTGCCAGCCGACCTCTGACGCATCGACCGGTCGATCCAGACGGACACGCGGGCAAAGCCCGCGCGTCCTGATGGTCGGCGTCGCAAGCGAGCGCCTTATTGCCGTGCCGTCTAGACAGCTATACAGTCAGGCCGTGTCTGCCGCTTTCGACGTGGGCGGGCGGCGCGTGGTCGTCACGGGCGCCTCGAGCGGGATCGGCGCCGCGGTCGCGACCGCGTTCAGCCGGGCAGGCGCGAGGGTGGCGGGCATCTCGCTGGACGGCGACGACCCCCTCGAGGGGATCTTCGTCCACGGGGACACGGGCGACCGGGCGGCCGTCGCCAGCCTCGCGCAGCGCGTCGCCGACGAGTGGGGCGGCATCGACGTCTGGGTGAACAACGCGGCGCGGTTGTTCGTCCGGCCCGTCGTCGAGATGAGCGACGAGGACTGGCACGGTCTCCTGCGCGGCAACCTGCACGGCTACTTCTACGGGTGCCGCGCCGCGGCCCGCCAAATGCGAGTTCAGGACGGCGGCGGGCGGATCGTCAACGTCACCTCGCAGTCGAACTTCCAAGCCGTGCCCGGACTCGGCGCGTACACGGCGGCGAAGGGAGCGATCGCCGGCCTCACGAGAGTGCTCGCTCTGGAGCTCGCCCCGGCCGGGATCACGGTCAACGCCGTCGCTCCGGGCGCCGTCGACACGCCGCTCAACGCCACCGCCTACACGCCCGAAGTCCGGCGGACGTACATGGAGCGCATCGCGCTCGGTCGGATCGGATCGGCTGAGGAGATCGCCGACGTCGTGCTCTTTCTCGCCTCCGACGCGGCTCGGTATGTGACCGGCCAGGAGCTCGTCGTCGACGGGGGGCTGACGATCAACGGCGCGGTCGGTCACGTTCGTGATTGAGATCCTCGTCGACGGGCTCGATCACCCCGAAGGGGTGTGCTGGGATCCGGAGGCCGGCGTCTTGTGGGCCGGGGGCGAGGCCGGCCAGGTGTATCGCGTCCAGCTCGAGGAGCGGTCGGCGGAGGAGGTCGCGCGGGCTCCGGGCTTCGTGCTCGGCCTCGCCGCCGATGGTCGTGGCCGCCTCGTCCTCTGCTGCGGCGACGAGGGCGCGTTGTGTGTCGTCGAGAACGGCGTTGTCCGAACCGTCGAAAACGGCCTCCGGTTCCCGAACGCTCCGGCATTCGCCCCGGACGGCACTCTCTACTTCTCCGACTCGGGGTCGTGGGGAGCCGACAGCGGCCGAGTCTTTCGCCTAGCGGCCGACGGGGAGCTCGAGGTGTTCTCGACCGCTTTGCCGCACTTTCCGAACGGCTGTGCGGTCACGGCCGACGGCCGCTACCTCTGGATCGTGGAGAGCCGGCGACCGACCGTGAACCGCTTCGATCTGCAGAGCGGCGAGCTCGAGGAGGTAACGCGACTCGAGGGGACCGTGCCCGACGGAGTCGCCTTCACCGTGGACGGCGGGGTGCTCGTCTCGTGCTACAGGCCGGACCGCATCGTTCATCTGGGCCCGGACGGGCGCACCGAGATCGTCGCGGAGGATCCGCAGGGCACGCTCCTCGCCGGGCCGACGAACATCGCCTTCGCTGGCCGCAAGCTCGACCGCCTCGTCTGCGCGAACCTCGGGCGCTGGCACCTCGCGCTCGTCGACTCCGACCTCCGGGGAGTCCCGTTGCACTATCCCACGCGGTGGGCAGTCGACGCGTGAGCGACTTCACGCCGCGCTACTACGAGATCGAGCAGGCGCTGCGGGAACGGGCCGACCGACTCGAGCCGCACTCGCCTCTTCCCTCGGAGGCGCAGCTGTGCGAGGAGTTCGGCGTTTCGCGAATGACGGCGCGGGCAGCCGTCCAGCGTCTCGTCCAGGACGGGCTCGTCTATCGCGTTCCGGGCAGAGGCACGTTCGTGGCCGCGGCGCGCGCGAACCGGACCGCCGGCCATGTCCTCTCCTTCTCCGATGAGATGCGCCGGAAGGGCCGCGTGCCGAGCTCGCGCGTGATCGAACGGCGCCGCCGGCGCGCCACGGACCTCGAGGAGCGGCGGCTCGGCGTGGGGGAGGTCGTTGTCCTGCGCCGCGTACGGCTCGCGGACGGAAAGCCGCTCGTCCTGGAGCGGGCCGTCTTCCCGGCCGACCGAGTGAGCGGCGCGCTCGAAGGCGATCTGGAGCACGCGTCGCTCTTCGAAACGCTGGCGAGCGCCGGGCTCGTGCCGACGAGGGGGACTGCGGCGCTCGCAGCGGAGCCGGCCGGCGCGGAGGATGCGCGGCTCCTGCGTGTCCGCAAGGGTGCTCCACTGCTCGTCGAGCGGCGATTGATCCACGACCAGGACGGCAAGCCGCTCGAGTTGACCGAGAGCCGCTACGTAGGTGCGCGCTACGGCATCGACGTCGACTTCGACGTGGAGCTGCCGTCGGCGTGACCAGGGAGATCGGGCATCTGCGTGCCGGCGTCGTCGGCACGGGGTTCATCGGCGCCGTCCACGTCGAAGCGCTGCGGCGGCTCGGCGTGGAGGTCGTGGGCGTGGTCGGCTCGTCGCCCGAGCGAGCGCGAGCGCAGGTTCTAGCGCCTGTCGTGGAGAGCTACGAGCAGCTGCTCGGCGACGAGCGCGTCGACGTCGTTCATCTCACGACGCCGAACCATCTCCACTATCCGCAGGTCAAGCAGGCGCTCGAGGCGGGCAAGCACGTCGTCTGCGAGAAGCCACTCGCTGTGACGTCCGAGCAGTCAGCCGAGCTGGTGGAGGTGGCTGTCGAGCGCGGCGTGGTGCACTGCACCAACTTCAACATCCGCTTCTATCCCCAGGTGCAGCAGGCTCGCGCGCTCGTTCTGAGCGACGCCCTCGGCGCAGTCTGGAACGTGCACGGCGGCTATCTCCAGGACTGGCTGCTGCTTCCAACCGACTGGAATTGGCGCCTGGAGCCGGAGAAGGGCGGGTCGCTGCGGGCGGTGGGCGACATCGGCTCCCACTGGCTTGATCTCGTGCAGTTCGTGAGCGGAATGCGAGTCGAGTCGCTGCTGGCGGATCTCGCGACGACGATTCCGGTGCGGCGCCGGCCGGCCGGCGAGGTCCAGACATTCGCGGCGGTCGAGGACGTCGAGCGCGAGGACGCCGAGATGACCACGGAGGACCTGGCTCATGTCCTGCTGCGGTTCGAGGGCGGGGCGCGAGGGTCGCTCGTCGTCTCGCAGGTGAGCGCCGGCCGCAGGAACTCGCTTCGGTTCGAGCTCGACGGGTCGAAGGGCGCACTCGCGTGGGATTCCGAGCGCAACGAGGAGCTCTGGCTCGGTTACCGCGGACGGCCGAACGAGATCCTGCTGCGAGATCCGGCGCTCCTCGCGCCGGAGGCAGCGCTGCGGACGACTCTTCCCGCGGGGCACACGGAGGGGTTCGCAGAGACCTTCAAGGAGCTCTATCGCGCTGTGTACACGGCCGTTGCGGCCGGGGAGCCGCCGGAGAATCCCGACTACCCGTCGTTCGCCGACGGGCACTGGGAGAACGTACTGGGCGATGCCGTCGCCATGAGCAACCGTGAACGACGATGGGTGGAGGTGACGACGTGAAGCTCGGCCTTTTGACCGCGGCCTTTCCCGACCTCACGTTGGAGGAGGTGGCCGAGTGGGCCGCCGGAGAGGGATTCCAGGCACTGGAGATCGCCTGCTGGCCGGCCGGCGGCGGGGAGAGGCGGCGCTATGCAGGCGTGACGCACATCGACGTCGAGTCGTTCGATCCAGATGGCGTCCACGAGCTGCTGAACCGGCACGGCCTCGTTGCGTCGTCGCTTGCGTACTACCCGAACAACCTCCACCCCGACGACTCGCATCGCGAGAAGGTGAACGGGCACCTGAGGAAGGTGATCGACGCTGCTGAACGACTGGGCGTGGGGATGGTCGGCACCTTCGTCGGGAACGACAAGGATCGCCCCCTGCCCGAGAATCTCGAGCGCTTCCGGAAGATCTGGCCGCCGCTCGTCGATTACGCCGGAGAGCGGGGCGTAAAAGTCGCGATCGAGAACTGTCCGATGATCTTCTCCTACGACGAGTGGCCGGGCGGCACGAATCTCGCCTACGCGCCGGCGATCTGGGACGAGATGTTCTCCGCGATCCCGGCCGGGAACTTCGGCCTCAACCTCGATCCGTCACACCTTGTGTGGCTGATGATCGACTACGAGCGGGCCGTCTACGACTACGCCGAGCGGATCTTCCACGCGCATGCGAAGGATCTCGAGGTGCGGCGGGACGGGCTCTACCGCCACGGGACGTTCTCGAGCGGGATCGGCTGGCAGGTCCCGCGGCTTCCGGGGCTCGGCGAGGTGCGTTGGGACCGCTTCTTGGCGGCGCTCTATGCAGTCGGGTACGACCATGTAGTGTCGATCGAGCACGAAGACCGTCGCTTCGAAGGCGACGAGGCCCTCGTCAAGCGCGGGTTCCTCCTAGCCCGCGATGTCCTCCGCCCCCACATCGTCTAGCCGGGCCGGGTCCAGGGGCCTGGCCCCTGGACCCGGCCCTTGCGGACAAGAGGGGATGACATTCCGTCGCGAAGGTGTGACGAATCGCCGCCGCTGGCCGGCGGGCGGCTACGAGCTGGCTAGCGTCGGCTCATGCCTCGCCGGCCACGCTTCCAAGCGCCTGGAGCGATCTACCACCTAACGTCCCGCGGCACCGAGGGTCGAGACATCTTCCTCGACGATCTCGACCGGCGGCGGTTCCTCTCCGTGCTGGAAAAGGTCGTGCTCGAGCGCGGCTGGCTGTGCGGCGCGTACTGCCTGATGACGAATCACTTCCATCTGCTGGTACAGACTCCAAACGCCGATCTCGCTGTCGGGATGCATCAGCTGAACAGCGCATATGCGAATTACTTCAACCGGCGGCATGACCACGTCGGACATCTGTTCCAAAGCCGCTATGCGTCGGAAGTGATCGTGCGCGAGTCGCACCTCCTCGAGGTCTGCCGGTACATCGTGCTCAACCCGGTCCGCGCCGGGCTGTGCCGGCGGCCCGGCTGGTGGCCATGGAGCAGCTATCGCGCGACGGCGGGCTACGTCTCGCCTCCGAGTTTCCTAGCCGCGGACTGGGTACTGGGGCAGTTCGGTACCACCCCTCGTCAGGCGGCGCTCCGTTACGTGGAGTTCGTCGCCGAGGGCATCAACGACGCGGCTCGTCAGGCCGTGTCCAGGGGCCTGGCCCCTGGACACGTCGCTTAGCTCGGGTCGAGGGCGAATTTGATGCCTTCCGCGGCGCGCGTGGCTGCGAACGCTCGCTCCCACTCGGCCAGCGGCACGACCTCCGTCAGGAGCGGGTCTAGCTCTACCCGACGCTCGCGGATCAGCTCGAGCGCACTTCGCCACGAGCTCGGCGTGCTCGCGAAGCCCGATGTGATCCTCAGCTCGTGGAAGCACACGAGGTCGAGGGGAAGGGTGACCGGCTTGCCGGCCAGGCCGATCTGGACATAGCGCCCGCCGCGACGCGCCGCGGCGAGCCCGGCGCCCATCCCGGCCTCGCTGCCCGAGCACTCGATCACGACGTCCGCCTCCACCGGCTTGTCATCCGTCGTGCTGGTCTCGAACCCGAGCTCGCGCGCCACGGCAAGTCGGCGGTCGTCGCGCGGCGTTCCTCGCACGTGAACGCTCCCGCCCACCGCCCGCGCAACCTGCGCCGCAAGCAGGCCCACGGGACCCGGGCCCACGACGAGGACATCGCCGCCGGCACCCACAACCGCCTCCGGCTCGAGCGCCGAGTGACATACGCAGGCGAGCGGCTCGCAGAGCGCCGCCGCCCGTCCATCCAGCCAATCCGGAAGCCGATGCAGGCTCGTGACCGGAACGAGCAGCCGCGGAGCGAAAGCCCCGTCGACGTGCGTTCCGATCGAGCGTCGCTCAGCGCAGAGGTTGACGCGCCCGGAGCGACAGAGAGCACACCGCCCGCACGTCGAGAAATAGGTCTCGCTGGCCACGCGCGCCCCGAGCCACGACTCATCCACGTCGGCACCGACCTCCACGACGACCCCGGAGACCTCATGACCCATCGTCACCGGCGTGACCGTCGGATACTCGCCGTCTGTGATGTGGAGATCGGTGCCGCAAATCCCTGCGGCGAGCACCTCGACCACCACCTGACCAGCCCGGACGACAGGCTCCGGCCGCTCGGCGAGGGCGACATTCCCCACGCCGGGAGCGAGCTTGGTGAGGCCGATCACTCCGAGCCGGAGACGCGCGCGTAGATCGCGGTCAGCACGATGATGATCGAGCCGTAGATGACCTGCCGTTGCCACTC
>DASSXA010000255.1:0-15383 GCA_035704315.1 Gaiellaceae bacterium | reverse complement strand
ACGATCATGTCGGTGATGGCCTGGAGCGATGTGTCGCGCGAGTACTTGTTGATCAGGCCGCCCGCCTCGATGACCCGACGCGTCGTCACGAGATAGCGCTCGATCCGCCAAACGAGGAAGTACCAGGCGACGCCGAGGATCCCGATCGTCAAGAAGATCCAGAACGCCCAGCCAAGGAGCGTGCTCAGAGGGCCGGCAACACCGTCGTCGGGGACCCACTGGTCGAGGATGAACGCTACGACCCCGGCCGCGAGCGCGAGGGCGAACCAGCGTCCGGCCTCGAGAAACGTGAGCCAGTGCCGCTGCCGCACGAGCAATACCCGCTCGCCGGTGGCGAGCAGCGAGGCGTACTTCGAGGCCTCATCCTCGGTCGGGGTCGTGCCGGTTCCCTGGGTCTCAGCCGTTCCGGACATCGCCCCAAGATTGTGACTGCTCAGGGTTCGACGCGCATCGTTCGCGCGCCGGCGTCCTCCTCGAACAGCCCCGTCTCGTATGCCAGCACGACTGCCTGGACGCGATCGCGCAGGTCGAGCTTCTGGAGGATGTGCGTGATGTGTGTCTTGACGGTCGTGTCGCTGATGTAGAGCTCCTGACCGATCTCGGCGTTCGAGAAGCCGCGGGCGATCAGGCGAAACACGTCGAGCTCCCGCTCCGTCAGCTCTTCGAGCCCGCTTGGAGGCTCGGGTTGCGACATGCGCGTGAACCGCTTGATCACGCGCTTGGTGATAGCGGGGGAGAGAAGCGCATCTCCGCCCGCAACGATGCGGATTGCGCCGAGGAGCTGTTCCGGAGGATCGTCCTTGAGAACGAATCCGCTGGCGCCTGCGCGGAGCGCCTCGTAGACGTACTCGTCGAGGTCGAACGTCGTCAGGATCAGAATTCGGGCGGCGTCGCCGGTCGCGAGGATTCGCCGCGTCGCCTCGAGCCCGTCGAGCTCGGGCATGCGGATGTCCATCAGGACGACGGTCGGATCGAAGCGCGCCGCTTTCTCGACTGCCTCGAGCCCGTTGCTCGCCTCGGCCACAACCTCGATGTCCTCCTCGCCGGCGAGCAACATGCGAAAGCCGGCGCGGACCATCGACTGGTCGTCGGCCACGAGCACGCGGATCGTCATTGCTGGTCGCCGCTCAATGGGAGGCGCGTGCTGAGGACGAAACCGCCCCCGTTCTCTTTCCCTGCGGACATCTCGCCGCCGTAGATCTTGACGCGCTCCCGGACCCCGACGAGTCCGTGACCCAAGCCGTCACTCGTCCCGTCGCCGTGGCCGTTGTCGCGCACCTGGATCTCGACCTCGTCCGGCCTGTAGCGGACCGTGACATCTGCGCCGGTGGCTTGTGCATGTTTGAGCGCGTTCGTCAGACCTTCTTGCACGATGCGGTAGGCGGACAAGTCGATCCCGCGTGGGAGCGGGAAAGGCCGCCCGTCGATATGCAGCTCGACCGGCAGTCCGGCGCGGCCGATCTCCTCCACCAACGAGTCGAGGCCGTCGAGGCCGGGCTGAGGCGTGAGCTCGAGGTCATCCTCGTCGCGACGCATGGCAGCGAGAAGGCCGCGCATCTGGGCAAGCGCAGTGCGGCCGGCCTGCTCAACGCCTCTGAGTGCATCGCGGTCCTCCGTGAATGCATCGGGGAGCTTGTGCCTGACGGCCCCGACCTGGAGCACCATCACGCTGATGGCGTGAGCGACGATGTCGTGCAGCTCGCGCGCGATCCGCGCGCGCTCCTCCGCGACTGCGATGCGTGCGGCAGCCTCGCGTTCCCGCTCGGCCAGGATCGCGCGCATCTCCGCCGCCTCAGCCTGGTCGGAACGCTCACGCAGAGCGAAACCGGCAACCCACGCGACCACGAAATCGATCGGGACGAAGACGAGCTCGCCCGTCGTGTGTGTGGGGACCTCGTAGACGATGAACGCCAAGCTGCTGACGACCACGATCAGGCCGATGCCCGCCTGCCAGGCGTTGCGCAGGTTCCCGAGCAGGAACGCGACTGCGAGCCCGACCACGAAGAAGCTCTCCCGGTCCGGGACCAGCTGCCAATCGATGAGCGAGATCCCGGCCGCGAGCACGAAGTAGGCGACCGGGCCGCCGAACGGAAAGCGCCGGCGGGCGAAGATCGGGAGCACCAGGATCGCGATCGCCGGGATGCCGAACCACAGCGTGGTTTGTGTGGAGTCGGGGGTCGCGATCACCTCGACCAGGGCCGCGACGGCCAGGGCGGCGATCAGCAGGTCGAACCAGTACGTGCGCGCGAAGTCTCTGACCCTCACGCCCTGAACGTACTCGACACGCCCGCCCGCCGCCTCCTACCCGAGTAGGAGGACGCCTAACCGGATGGTCCGAGGGCGATTCCGGCCTTCCGACGATGTGCGCGCACCGCCGCCGTCCTACCGTCGATCGCATGGCCCCCCACCCCCCAAGGAGGAACAGCATGTCCGCTACGAAGCCCAACAACCTGGCGGCGCGCATGGGACGCTGGAGCGCCGACCACTGGAAGACCGCCACGTTCGGCTGGCTTGCGTTCGTGGCCGTCGCCGTCTTTCTCGGCGGTGCGATCGGCACGAAATTCATCGACCCGAACGCGCCCGGTCCGGGCGAGTCCGGTCGAATGGACAAGATCCTCGACGCGGGCTTCAAGCAGCCGGCCGGCGAGAGTGTGTTCATCGAGCATCCCTCGCTACGGACGACCGATCCCGCGTTCACCGCGGCGATCAAGGATGTCGTCGCGGACGTCTCGAGCCTGAACGCCGTCCAGAACGTTCGCTCGCCGCAGATCGCCGAGAACGGCAGGGCGGCGCTGGTCGAGTTCCAGATCCGCGGTGACGCCGACGACGCTGCGGACAAGATCGACCCGGTCCTCGCCAAGGTCGACGAGGCCCAGCGTGCTCATCCCGAGTTCTTCATCGGTGAGTTCGGCGATGCAAGCTCGGTCAAAGCGGTCGAGACGGCGTTCGCCGAAGACCTCGGCAAGGCGGGCCTGCTCTCGCTCCCGATCACGCTCGCCATCCTCGTGATCGCGTTCGGCGCGCTCGTGGCGGCGGGCATTCCGCTGCTGCTCGCGCTGACAGCGGTGTTCGCAACCTTTGGACTGATCGCACTGCCCAGCCACATCCTCCCCGTGGCGAACGAGGCGCCGGCACTCGTGCTGCTGATCGGGCTCGCAGTCGGCGTCGACTACTCCATGTTCTATCTCCGGCGCGAGCGGGAGGAACGGGCCGCGGGCCGCAGCGAGCGCGCGGCGATCGAAGCGGCTGCAGCCACCTCGGGGCGCTCGGTGCTCATCTCCGGCCTGACCGTAATGGTCGCGATGGCCGGCATGTTCCTGACCGGCGACGAGATCTTCGCGTCCTTCGGCGTCGCGACGATCCTCGTCGTTGCCATCGCAATGCTCGGCTCGCTGACCGTGCTGCCGGCCCTCCTGTCGAGGCTCGGCGACCGAGTCGACCGTGTCCGGATCCCGTTCGTCGGCCGCCTGCGGCGCGACGACGGCGAGGGCCGGATATGGGGCGGGATCGTGGACCGCGTCATGCGCCGCCCCCGGCTTTCCGCCGCGCTGGCCGCCGGGTTCCTCATCCTGCTTGCGCTGCCAGCGCTCCAGCTCCGCATTGCGAAGCCGGGCGTGGACACGTTCCCGACGTCCCTCCCGGTCGTACAGACGTACAACCGAATGCAGGACGCAATTCCGGGTGAAGCCCTCCCGGCCAAGGTGGTCGTCCAGGCGGCCGACGTGAACGCGCCGACCATGCAGGCCGCGATCCGGCGGCTCGAGCAGCGGGCGTTGGCAAGCGGCCGGATGTACGAGCCGATCACCGTGGACGTCAACGATGCAGGGACGGTCGCGGACATCACCGTGCCGATCGCAGGGAACGGCACCGATCGGGACTCGAATGCAGCCCTCGCCGTTCTGCGCGACGAGATCGTCCCCACGACGGTGGGTGCTCTTCCGGACGTCGAGGCCGGCGTCACGGGTCTCACGGCCCAGTGGATCGACGGCGCCAACGGCATCAAGTCGAGCCTGCCGCCCGTCGTGGCGTTCGTGCTCGTCTTCGCCTTCCTGCTCATGCTCGTCGCCTTCCGCTCACCCGTCATCGCGGCGAAGGCGATCGTTCTCAACCTGCTCTCGGTGGGTGCCGCGTACGGCGTGCTGGTGCTCGTCTTCCAACACGGCATCGGCAAGAACCTGCTCGGGTTCAGCTCGACTGCGGGGATCGAGCCCGTAGTCCCGCTGCTTCTGTTCGTCATCCTGTTCGGGCTCTCGATGGACTACCACGTGTTCCTCCTGAGCCGCATCCGCGAAGCGGTCCAGCGAGGCGAGTCGACGGAGGAAGCAGTGGCCCACGGAATCAAGACGACCGCCGGTGTCGTCACGAGCGCGGCGATCGTCATGGTGTTCGTCTTCGGAGTCTTCATCGCGCTCTCGCTGCTGTTCTTCAAGCAGTTCGGCGTGGGGCTCTCGGTGGCGATCCTGATCGACGCCACGATCGTCCGCGGCGTCCTGCTGCCCGCTTCGATGAAGCTGCTCGGCGAGTGGAACTGGTACCTCCCGAGCTGGCTCGAATGGCTGCCTCGCTTCGACGTCTCAGAGGCCGAGGCCCCGCCCGAGGCTCCGGCGACTCCCGTCTCGGCCTAGACCCGATGGTCGACCCCCTGGGCCTTGACGGCCCGGGGGGTCAGGCCGCTTTCCAGAGCGCGTCGTCGCCGAGCGGGATGCGCTCGGCCGTTCCGCCGGCGACGAGCTCGAGGAGTCCTGCTTCCGCGGCGTTTCGGTCCGGCTCCTCGTTGCCGCGCACGAGGAGCTGGGCGACCTCCTGGGTCGTCAGGCCGTCGGGGAACTGCTCCAACAACGGCGCCGGACCGTCGGGCGCCGCGCGGCGGTCCAGAGTCGGGTCGAGGTTTACGAGAAGCACGTCGTAGGCCTCGATCGGCTGCCACCCTCCGGCGACGAGGCGCTGCCCATCGCGCTCGAAAACGATCGAGGGCGCGGTGAAGCGCACCGGCCCGTCCGACTGACCGGTCTTGCCTTGCAGCTCGGCCGCCGAGCCCGCAGCCTCGCGTGACTCGGCCTTGTCACGCTCGTAGGCCTCGGTCACCACGGGATCGTCGAGCATCGAGACGATCGCCTTTCCGTCCACCCCTTCGAGACGGTCCAGGGCGGCCGTCAGGGCCGCGTCGTCCTCGAGCACGAGCGGCGTCGTGAAGTTCGCCAGCTGGAGGGCACGGAAGACCCGCCACTCGCTTCCGGCATCGACTAGCCGAGCCGCCACGACCGCGCGGCATGCGCGTGCCGTCGCGCTCACGCGCGCTTTCGGTGACGGAGAGAAGGGCATCCCGAACCGACGGAATCGCGTCTGGCCGAGCGCGCTTCGAAGCGGCGTGTAACCGCGCGCGACGTACTGCTCGGCTGACTCCGTCAGGCCGATCAGCACCAGACGCCAATCGAGCTGCGCCCGGTAGCGCCATTCGAGCACCCGAAAGGCCGGGTTCGCCGAGTACGCCCAGGGACAGCCGGGATCGTTGTACAGCGACGTCGTGATCGCCCGCTTTGGATCGGAGCGGGCTTCAGCCGTATTGGTGAGGGTGGTTGCAGACATCCTGGGCGACCCAAGGATAGGCGTCCCACTCCTACCCAGGTCGGAGCCCGAATCGTCGGTGGGTCGCAGGCCGAACGCGGCCTTTGGACGATGCCCGGGCGCCGGCACTCGCCTAGCGTCGGGCCCATGGACGTGACACGGAAAGGCGACGCCATGGAAGCCCCGGCGACCCGCAGCTTCACGCCGGCGCGAATTGTCGCGCTCGCGCTTATCGCCGCCGTCATAGCCGCGCTCGCCTACCTCCGCTTCGGCCCGGAGTCGGAGCCGGTCTCCGTCCCGGCCGGGGCGCAGGCGGGCGACCTGATCCTCGAGCGTTGCAACTACGACACCGAGGACGGCACCTACGCGGCCGACTGCGGCACCCTCGTCGTGCCTGAGAACCGGCACAAGGCGGGCTCACGCCTGATCGCGCTCCCGGTGACTCGGATCCGCGCGCGGTCAGCCGAGCCGGGCGTTCCGATCTTCCGCCTTCAAGGCGGTCCAGGCATCACGAACATGGACTTCGCGCTCGCGAGCCGGTTCGCAGACAAGCACGACGTCGTGCTGGTCGGCTACCGCGGCGTCGACGGCTCGTCGAAGCTCGACTGCCCGGAGGTGACCACGGCACGGGAACATGCGCACGGCTTCCTCACCGCGAAGTCGTTCCGGGCCGACGCAGAGGCCTACGAGGACTGTGCGCAGCGTCTGCAGGAGGACGGCGTCGACCTCGGCGGGTACACGCTCCCGCAGCGCGTCGACGACCTCGACGCTGCCCGCCGCGCCCTTGGCTACCAGCGCATCGACCTTCTCAGCGAAAGCGCCGGGACGCGCACGGCGATGATCTATGCGTGGCGCTATCCGAAGCGGATCCACCGCTCGGTGATGATCGGCGTCAACCCGCCCGGCAACTTCCTTTGGGACGCGAAGACGACGGGCGAGCAGATCGACCGCTACGCCGCGCTCTGCGCCAAGGATGCTTCATGCCGGAGCCGTACGCCGGACCTCGCGGCCTCGATCCAGTCGTCGTTCAGCCACATTCCGAGCAACTGGTGGTTCCTGCCGATCAGGAAGGGCAACGTCGAGCTCGGTGCGTTCTTCGGCCTGTTTCACACGACCACCGACGGCGCCGGCCCGCTGGCGGCGCCGTGGACGATCGACACACTCCTCGACGCCGACAAGGGCGACGGAAGCGGCGCGTGGCTCTTGTCGCTGATGACCCAGACGATCTTCCCGCGCGCGCAGGTCTGGGGAGATGTCGCAGCGGTGAGCAGGAGCGACGCCGCCTACGCCCGGCGTTTTTTCGCGACGCACGACGATCGCGGATCGGTGATCGGCAGCCCCGGCACCGACTTCTACACGGCCGGGGGCCGGCTCTACGACTCATGGCCGGCGAGCCCGGACGAGAACCAGTACACCCGCGTCCAGAAGTCGGAGGTCGAGACGCTGCTGATCGGCGGCGAGCTCGACTTCGCGACGCCGCCGCAGAACGGGACGCGCGAGCTCCTCCCGCAACTGCCGAATGGCCATGAGGTAGTCCTCCCCGACATCGGCCACACCGACGACTTCTGGACGTATCAGACCCCGGCCGGCAGTCGCCTGATCAACACGTTCCTCGACACCGGCCGTGTCGACACGTCCCTCTACACCCGAACCGCGGTCGACTTCACGCCCGCGTTCAGCCACGGCGCGATTGCGGAGATCGTGCTCGGCGTGATGCTCGGGTGGGCGGCGCTGATGCTGGTGTCGCTCGCGTGGATGGGGCTCCGCGTGCGTTGGCGCGGCGGCTTTGGACGGAAGAGCAGGGTCGTGCTCCGGTCGGTGTACCCGGTCGTCCTCGGCCTGGGTGGGTTGTTCCTCGGCGTACTCGTCGTCCTCGCGACGCTGCCCGGCGTACCGCTCGTCGATGAGCTGGCTACGTCCCTCTTCGTGGGCGCGCCGATCGGCCTGGGGATCTATCTGGCCTGGCTCAACCGCGACTGGTCGATCGCAACCAAGCTCACGGGGCTCGCTGCAGCCGTCGGAGGCGCCCTGATCGGAGCACGGCTCGGGTTCAACGTGACGTCCGCGGGCTTCGGGCTCTTCGCTCCTCTGCTCGCGATCGTCGGGGCAACGGTCGGTGCAAACGTGACCGTGCTGGCGCTGGACATCGCGTGGGATTGGCAGGCCCGCGATCGCTTCGCCGAAGCGCCGAAGGAAACGCTGGAGGCACGTCCCTCAGCAGGTTGATCAGTACGGTCGTTCGCCGGCCTCGAGCATGCTCACGTACTTGGCGATCCGACGAGCGCGCGTCTCCGGCTTCTTCGCGGTCTGTACGCGGTGGAGGATCGCGTAGCGGTTTCGCGAGTCGAGGCCTGCGAACACCGCACTCACTCCTGCCTCGTTGAGGGCACGAGCCAGGTCCTCCGGCACGGACGCGGTGGCCACGCTGTCGTAGGCCGCCTCCCACCGCCCGTCCGCCTTCGCCCGCTCGACCTCGGCGAGCCCTGCCGGACGCATGCGTCCCGCGTCTGTCAGCGCCTGCACCTTCTCCCGGTTGATCTTCGACCATGTGCTCTTGGGCCGGCGCGGGGTGAATCGCTGGAGGTACCAGTCGTCGTCGATTCGTCTGCTCTGGCCGTCGATCCAGCCGAAGCACAGCGCGACCTCGACCGCGCGCGCCCAGTCGAGCGACGGGATCCCGGTGTGCTTTTTGGCCATCTTTATCCACACGTCGGCAGCCGTCTCGCCGTGCTGTTCGAGCCAGTTCTCGAAGGCCTCGGGTCGATCGAAGAAGACCGTCTCCTGCTCGGGCATGCGGCTCATCGTTCCAGAGCGACGCGGCACTGGCAGAGTTGCCGCGTGGCGAAGACGCAGTACTACACCGCAACGACCCTGGACGGATTCATCGCCGACGAGAACAACTCCCTCGGCTGGCTCTTCGAGGTCGACCGCGAGCAAGAGGGCGAGAACTCCTTCGGCGCATTCTTCGCCGACATCGGGGCGATGGCGATGGGGGCCACGACGTACGAATGGGTGCTTGACCACGACCGGCTGATCGAGGAGCCGGACAAGTGGCGCGGCTACTACGGAGAAACGCCGTGCTGGGTCTTCACGCACAGGACGCTCCCGCCGATTCCCGAGGCGCGAATCGACTTCGTCGAGGGCGATGTCGCACCGGTACACGAGGAGATGAGTCGAGCCGCCAACGGCAAGAACATCTGGCTGGTGGGCGGCGGCGACCTCGTCGGGCAGTTCGCCGACCAGAAGCTGCTCGACGAGATCCTCGTCGGCGTCGCGCCCGTGACGCTCGGACGCGGAGCTCCGCTTCTCCCCCGCCGGCTCACCGCCTCGGACCTTGAGCTCGTCGACGTCGCGCGCGACAAGCAGTTCGCGCGGCTCACCTACCGCATGCGGAAATGAGGAGACGCCGGGGCGGATCGGCCCCGGCGGTCACTAGCTCACGGACTGCTCAGCCATTGAGGGTGACCTCGTAGTGGGTCATCTCCTCGATGTCTTTGAAAAACGGCTGCGTGGCTTCGAGGAACGGCTTGAAGTCGGGGCTCTTGCGGAAGCCTTGCAAGTGTCCTTCGGGGGAGTCCCATTCGATTCGGACGATGTGCCTATCGGGCTCTTCCACGCAGTGCGCCGCTTCCCAGCGTTGGCAGTGGGGAGACGCGTCGAGGAGCGCACCGGCCCGGCGGTAGGCGTCGTCGAACTCGTCAGTGCGAGTAGTGGCGATCTGATATCGGATGTACTCGACGATCATGGTCGTCTCCTTTCGATCGTCAGACGCCGAGTGAAGCGATCACGAGCTCGGCGACCTTTGCACCGGAGTACTGTTGCTGACCTGTGATCAGGCGCCCGTCCCGGGCGACGAACGCTTTGAAAAGTCCGCCCTGAACGTAGTTCGCTCCGCGCTTCACGAGCTCGTCCTGGATTCGGTACGGCATGATCTTTTGCCCGAACGCCTGGTCGGAGAAGTCCTCTTCCACATTGGAGAAGCCGGTAAGGGTCTTGCCTTCAACCAGGTAGGTGCCGTCCGAAAGCTTCACGTCGATGAGCGCTGAGACACCGTGACACAGCACGGCGGTGGGCTTCTCTGCCTCGTAGAAGGTTGCGATGGCCTCCTTGAGATCGTCGTTGTCGCGGAACGCGAACATCGGCGCCTCTCCGCCGCAGACGAGGATTGCGTCGAACTCGTCCAGGTCCAACTCCGAGAGCTTGGGGGTGTTGTCAAGTTGCGCAACCAACTCCGGGGTATTCAGAAACCCCATGGAAATCAGGTCGTCCGCCGACCATTTCGATTCGTCGCGCGGGTCGGAGAGCGCATCGACTTCGACTTTGCCGCCGTCCGGGCTCGCAATCGTTACGTCGTAGCGGGCCTGGGTGAACTCGTAGTAGGGATGAGTCAGCTCGGCCGCCCAGAAGCCAACGGACCAGCCGGTCGTCGTGGACGTCGTCGGGTTGGCCACCACGATGAGTACTTTCGGCCGCTTGCTGGTCGTAACGTCGACGACCTCGTGATGCGGAGCTGTGCCCTGTGTCGCTGCCATCTTTCCTTCCGTCGGCTGTGACGTTAGGCACGCGGCTGCACGAAGAACAAGCGCAAGTTGTTGTTCTCCGACAACGCGCCCTTGTCGTTGCGTGTCTTCGCCGGTCGTACACTCGACGGTGTGGTCACCCCTGATCTGCGACAGATGCGCTACTTCGCCACGGTTGCGCAGCGCGGAAGCTTTACTCGTGCCGCAGAGGAGCTGCACGTCGCTCAACAGGCGGTCAGCCAGCAGGTCAGGGCACTCGAGCAGCTCCTTGGCGTCACGCTCCTCGAGCGCAGCTCGCGACGCGTGACCCTCACACCTGAGGGTGAGGTGTTTCTCGCCGACTGCCGGCGCGTACTGGCCGGGGCAGACCGCGCCGCCCGACGCGTGCAGGCCGCGGCTCGCGGCGAGGCCGGAACACTCCGGCTTGCCTACACGCTCGTCAGTGCATTCGAGACCGTGCCTGTTCTGCTCACCCGTCTCGGCAAGGACTACCCGCTACTCAAGATCGACACTCGCGAGATCTACGGGGCCGACGTTTCTGCGCTGCTCGGTGAGGGGACCTGCGATCTCGCGCTCGCGCCGTTGACGACGTATCCGGATGATCTCCGCCAGCGGACGATCCGCCGTGAGGTCGTTCGCCTCGCGGTCGCGGAGAACCATCGCCTCGCCGACACTGAGCAGATCGAGCTTGGGCGCCTGCGCGACGAGACGTTGGAGTTGTGGCCGCGCGAGATGGCGCCCGGCTACTTCGACGCCATCGTCGCCGCTTGTCGCACGGCCGGCTTCGAGCCAAGTATCGATCAGCGTGGCGCCGGCTCCACGGTTTGGGGGTACATCGCACAGGGCCGCGGGGTCGGTCTCGTCGTCAGCTCACTGATCGAGCAGCTTCCCCGCGGCGTCAGGCTCGTGGACCTCGCTCCACCTCGGCCGATGCTCACTGTCAACGCTGTGTGGCGACGAGACCACGAAATCCCTGCGATCGAGCGGGTCCTGGGCGCAGCGGGACAGGTCGCGAAGGACCGTCACTGGTCGTAGGCGCACCGAGCGGCCTGGACCCTGAGTGAAACCTGCTCACTCGATGACAGCCCCTGGCGATGGTGGGCGGCTCGCGGCCGGCGATGAGCCAGCCGGCCGCGGCGGCGGCCAGCGGCACGCCGACGACTGCGAGGACGACGTAGAGGAACGGCACGTGGCTTAGATAACCGAGGTCGTCGTAATAGGTGGCCAAGAGAACGACGTAGGCGCCCGCGACACCCAGCCCTGGTCTAAGAGGCCGGATTCGTCACGCCAGGCGCACGCCGGCGGCGCTGTTGGCCGGTCATTCCAGGACCGCACGCCCATGGTCCCCCGGACGGGCAGCTTCGACCTCGAGCCGAGGAAGCCATTCGAGCCACCGCGGCAGGTACCAGTTCCGCTCCCCGAGCAGCTTCATCACGCTTGGCAGCAGCACCGACCTGATGACCGTCGCGTCGATCAGGAGCGCGACCCCGACGCCGAAGCCCATTTGCTGGAACATGATCAGGTCGCCGCGCGCGAAACCGGAGAACACCACGACGATGATCAGTGCCGCGCCGGTGATGATGCGTGCCGTCGAGCCGACACCGAAGATGACGGCGTCCGTTGTGTCACCGGTGTCGACCTGGCGTTCACGGATCCGGCTGAGCAGGAACACCTGATAGTCCATCGAGAGCCCGAAGAGCACCGAGAAAAGGAAGAGCGGCACCCAGGCTTCGATCGTGTCGGCTTGCTGGAAGCCGAGGAGATCGGCAGCGACGCCCTCTTGGAAGACGAGGACGAGTAGTCCATAGGCAGCCCCGACCGAGAGCAGGTTGAGGGCGACGGCCGTCCCGGCGACGACCACAGACCGAAAGACGATCGTCAGCAGGACGAAGGTGAGAAGGAGCACGAACCCGATCACGAAGGGCGCAGGATCGATCACCGAGTCGAAGTAGTCGATGTTCTCCGAGCTCGTCCCGCCGACGAGCACGTCGGCGTCGGTCCCGCCGAACGTTTCCGGGATGATCCTGGCGCGGAGCTCGCGCACGGCGTCGGTCGCGTTGGTCGACGAGGCGTCGCCCGCTACGGGGACCGAGAGGAGCGCGACCTTCCCGTCGGCCGAGCGCTCGATGTTGCCCTCCCCGAAGCGCGGATCAGCCGCCAGCCGCCTCTGGAGCTCGAGAACGCCCGCTGAGACCCCCGGGGCGGAGGCATTGGTGACCACGATCTGGGCTGGGTCTGTGCTGGTGCCGGGAAAGTCGCGCTCGAGCGCAAGGAAGCCCTGCTTGGAGGCAAAGCGATCAGGGAGAGCGGAGACTCCGCTCGTTCCGACCTCCAGGCGAAAGACGGGCAGCGCGAGGACGACCAATGCACCAGCCGACAGCGCTGCACTCAGCACCGGGCGGCTCAAGACCCGGCGGACTATTGCGCCCCAAAACCGTCCCTCGGGATTCGAAGCCTCGAGCGAGCGCCGCCCGACGAATGGGATGCGGAGGGCGTCGACCTTGTCGCCGAGAAGTCCCAGGACGGCCGGCAGGAGCGTTAGCGCCGCGGCGACGGACACGATTCCGACGAGGATGGCGCCCACGGCGAGGCTGCGCATGATCGAGTTCGGGACGAGCAGCATCCCGAGCATGGCGACGACGAAGACGCTGCCACTGAAGAGCACGGCCCTGCTCGCGGTCGCTCCCGAGCTCTCGATCGCGGAGAGCTCGTCTCGTCCCCGCCCGCGCTCTTCCCGGTAACGGGAGACGACGAAGAGCGAGTAGTCGATCCCGAGCGCGAGACCCATGCCGGTCAGCATGTTCACGACGAAAACAGAGAGCTCGAACTGCTGGGCCAGGAGCGCAGTCAGCGCGAGCGCAACAACGATCGACACGATCGCCATCAAGAGCGGCACGAGCCCCGCGACGACCGCGCCGAAGACCAGGAGGAGGATGATCAACGCGGCGGGCAGTCCGAACTTGAGCTCACCGTTCTCCAGGTCCTCCTGCGACAGGAGGTTGAAGTCGTGGTCGAGCGTCTCCGTCCCAGTGACCGAGACAGCGAAGGCTGGATCTTTGTCGTGCGTCTCGACCCTGTCGATCAGCGCTTCCGTTTGGTCATCGTCGAGAAGCGTCAGCGGGATGATGGTCGCGTGACGATCCTTCGAGACCAGGTCATTGCGCGCGTCGTCGAGGTATGTGCGGGCAAGGGCGAAAGCCGTGATCTCGGCGTCGCTGATGAAGTCCTGCACGAACGACCTGAACCGAGGCGAGTTGACATTCAGCTCCTCGGAGCGGATGACGACGACGTCGCTGACCGCGGTTGCGGGGCCCGGTGGGAACGCCGCAATCCGAGCGTCGTCGGCTCGCTCTGACTCGGGGTTGTTGGTCGGATTTCCCTCGGTCGTGAGGCTGCCCCCGAGGAAAATGACGATCAGGACGATCGCGACAACGACGAGGGCGATCCAGCTACCAAGTGCACGCCACGGATGGCGTGCGCTCATGGCGGCCAGGGGTCCGGTGGAAAGCCTCACGCCTGTCGACGCTAGCCCTTGAAGGTCCGATTGACATCGGCCCACGAGCCCCACTTGCTCTCCCCCCACAGGAGGAGGCGGGAGCTAGGGCTCGGCGCCGGGTGTTACCACGCCGTGGTCGTATGCGAACACGATGGCCGCGGCACGGTCGCGTACGCCGAGCTTGCCGAAGATGCTGCCGACGTGCGTCTTGACGGTCGCCTCGGCAACGTGCAGGGACTCGGCGATCTCCGAATTGGTCGCGCCGCGCGCCATCAGTCGCAGCACGTCGTGCTCACGATCGGTCAGCAGGTCGAGCCGTGCTGCGTCGCGGGCGGCAGGAGCGACCACTCGGCGATAGCGGTCGAGGACACGCGGGGCAACCGCTTGGTCGAACCAGGCCCCGCCTCCAGCGACTGCTCGAGCCGCCGCGATCAGGTCCTCCGCGGAGCTGTCCTTCAGGACGAAGCCCGCGGCGCCCGCCTCGATTGCGCCCCACAACACTTCGTCCTCGCCGAAGGTTGTGAGCACGAGCACCTCGAGCGGGTCGTCGAGGCTACGCAGCTGCGCCGTCACGGCGATTCCGTCGAGGCCCGGCATACGGACATCCATCAGGACGACGTCAGGGCGCAGGGCGGGGAGCTTCTCCAACGCCTCGCGGCCATCGGCACACTCCGCGACGACGTCGAAGCCGTCCTCGGGCGAAAGGATTCGCGCGAGGCCGGCTCGCACGATGGCCTGGTCGTCGACAAGGGCCGCTCGGATCACCGGCGCGCTCGGTCTTCAACCGGTAACTCGCAGCTCACTCGCCAGCCCTCGCGTGTCGGCCCGGCGGCAAAGTCGCCCCCGAGCGCCGTCGCGCGCTCCTGCATCCCGATCAGCCCGTAGCGGGGTCGCCCTCGGTCGGCGGCGGATCCGGCGACGACCGGGCCGCTCGTCTCGGCCACGAGCGCGATGCGACCGTTCCCGACGTCGAGCGCGAGCACTGTCCGCGCGCGCGGCGCGTGACGAGCCGCGTTCGCCAACGCCTCCTGCGCGATCCGGTAGATCGTGAGCCCAACGCCGGGAGGGATGTGTGTGAGGTCGCCTCGCGTCTGCAGCTCGACCGTGAGACCGCCTGCCCGTGCCTGCTCGACGAGCGTCGGGATCTCGCTCGCCGCGGGGACGGGCCCGGCAACGTCCGCGTCGTCGTCGCTGCGGAGCAGCGCCACCGTCCTGCGAAGCTCCTGCATGCTCCGTCGGCCTACCTCCTCGGCCGTGCGCAGCGCATCCTCGGCCGCTGCGGCGTCACGCCGCAGTACGTGCCGGGCGCTCGTCACTTGAAGCATGACCGCCGCCAACCCGTGACCGACGAAGTCGTGGACGTCACGAGCGATCCCACGGCGCTCGGCGAGCAGCGCCTGCTCCGCAAGCTGACGGCGAGTGCGCGCGAGCTCGGCCCCCAGTCGTTCCTGGCGAGCGAGTGCGCGACCCAGGACCCAGGTGAAGACCATGGCCACCATCCAGATGCCGACGGCGACCTCGGCCGGATCTTGGATCAGAGCGACGAGCACCGGCGAGGCTGCCGCGAGAACACCGAGCGGCACGGCGGCTGCGAGCGACCGAGACCAACGGCCGGCGCCGAAGGAAAGCAGACAGGCGTTGAACATCAGTGGCTCGAGCTGTCCCGAACGCTGTGCCACGACCATCGGGACGATGACGGCGGGACTGACAGCGGTGAGCGGCACACTGGGTACGAACGCCCAGAGGCCAAAGGCCGCGACCGGCACCGCCGCGAGTATGAGATCCCCTGCCGACGACGGCTG
>DASSXA010000366.1:0-6465 GCA_035704315.1 Gaiellaceae bacterium | reverse complement strand
TACCTCGGAATCGACCCGGACACGATCGATCGGGGCACGGACTTCCTCGTCGACCGCAGCTATCGGACCGACGGGGTCGTCATCCCGAGCCCGACTCGCCGTGACCTGGCGGTTACGAACGTCCAGAGGATCGAGATCGGCCAGCATTTGTTCGGCTCCGACAGTGGGTCGCAGCCGAGTTTCATCACGCTCAACGGTCTTCGCCGGCACGGCTGGAAGCAGATCCCGGCCGGCTGGCTCGTCGAGTCGAACCGGCAGCTGACAAGCGGGCAGGTCGCGGATGCTCGCGACGTCGCAGGGAAGGCCAGCCTCACGATCGAGGTCGAACAGGACGGCAACTCCAACGCGATGCTCAAGTCGATCGCGACGGCCGCCGGCGCGATCCTGGCGCTCGCCATCCTCGCGATGACGGTCGGCCTCATCCGCAGCGAGAGCGCCGGTGACCTCCGCACTCTGACCGCGGCCGGGGCCACCCCGCGCATCCGCCGCACGCTGACGGCCACGACTGCGGGGGCACTCGCACTCCTCGGCGCGATCCTCGGCGTCGCCGGCGCCTACGTGATGATGCTGGCGCTGTACCACGACGACCTCGGCTACTTGAGTGATGTGCCCTTCCTGTACCTCGCCCTCGCGGTCGTCGGCGTGCCGCTGGCCGCGGCCGCGGCCGGCTGGCTCATCGCCGGCCGCGAGCCGCCCGCCATCGCCAGGGCCGTCATCGAGTGACCGCCACCGTTCAGCTCGCCGGCGGCGAGCCGCCGGCGAGCGTCTGGAACTGGATTGGATCGAAGAAGACGTAGTTCTCGCAGACCAGGCCTTCTCGAACGCGCGTCCGATCCATGCCGACGAGCTCGAAGGGACCGTTCGGGCCGGTCGCGTACATGATCCATCGTGAGAAGCCGAACTCGCCGTCTTCGCTCATCGCGTGTTCGGGCACCTGGAGATGGACATCGGGCAGAAGCGTCAGCAGGTCCTCCAGGGCCTGCATGTATTCCTTCTTGCCGCGGACGGTCCTGTTTCCGGGCCAGTAGCCGACGACGTCGTCGGTAATGATCCCTGGGACCCAGCTGAGATCGGGCTTGGCCCAGAACTCCGCGAAGAGCTCCGTTGTTCAGCCGCGAGCGGTCAGGCTCTCTAATCGGGTTTCGCGCTCAGCTTGTGCCATCTCTTGTACCTCCGGTGATCTGGGCGTCTGCGTGGTGACCCGAGCGTCGCCGAGGCCTGAATTGAGCGCAATTACCTCCGAAGTAATGGGCCGGACGTCGACGAGCGCTAGATTCGTGGCATGGCCGTCGCGGCAAGCACGGCGCACGTGGGGGAGTTGCTCCGCGAGTGGCGCCGGCAACGCCGGCTCAGCCAGCTCGATCTAGCGATGGCGTCGGCGGTGTCGGCCCGCCATCTCAGCTTCATCGAGACGGGGCGCGCGCAGCCGAGCCGGGAGATGATCCTCCACCTGGCGCAGCGCCTCGACGTTCCGCTGCGAGAACGCAACCGGCTGCTCCTGGCAGCCGGCTACGCCCCGGTCTTCGGCGAGCGCTCGCTCGACGAGCGCGAGATGGCGCCGGTCCGTGAGGCGCTCGCTCGGTTCCTTGCCGCGCACGAGCCGTACCCCGCACTCGTAATGGACTCTCACTGGAACATCGTCGCCGCCAACCGCGTCATCGACTTCCTGACGCAGGGCGTCGCGGACGAGCTCCTCGCGCCGCCCGCGAACGTCCTCCGGATCGCGCTTCATCCCCGAGGCATGGCGCCGCGGATCGTGAACTTCGCCGACTGGAGCGGCTACCTCCTCGAGCGCCTCCACCGCGAGATCGTCGCGACGCGTGACGAGGAACTCGCGGCGCTACGCGAGGAGCTCACGACCTATCCGGGAGTCACGCCAAACCCGAACGACGCCCAGAGCGCGAGCCGAATCCTGCTCGTCCACGAGCTCCGACTCAACAACGCGGCGCTCGCATTGTTCAGCACGACTACGACCTTCGGCACCGCACGGGACGTGACGCTCGCCGAGCTGACCATCGAGGCGTTCTATCCTGCTGACGCCCAGACAGCCACGGCGCTCGCCGAGGCCGTAAGCGCAGATTAGCGGGAGGCATCCGAATCGTCCTGCGGCGCGTTCTCCAAGAGCATCGCCGCATCGACCAGATCTGGAGTGGTGAACCCTTCTGTAAACGTTGCATAGACCGCGCCCAAGAGTTCCCTCCCGCTCTGCGCATCTTGCTTCCGTTGCGCACGACACAGCCCGAGCGCCGCCCGCAGCTGGATCATCCTGGCATCGAGATCCCTCGCGATATCGAATGCCTGCTGAAACCAAAGCTCGGCGCCTCGGCCGCTTTCCTCCGGGAGAAGGAGCAGCAGATCGCCCTTCAGCGAGTAGAACTCGGGTAGGGAAGTCCGACCGGATCCTTGGTCCGAGATTCCTATGGCTTCCTCGATCAGTCGCAGCCCTTCAGCCGGCTTCCCCGAGCGACCGCAAGCACCCGCATGGAGATACAGGACCAGGGGCCAGAACACAGGCGGGGTCCTCAGGCCCTGATAGAGAGCGATTCCGCTCCGAACATCCGCCAACCCCTCCTCGGCCCGGCCCAGCCGGGTCTTCGCAGCCCCGAGAAGACAGGTCCCGAGTGCCCTCCAGATCGGGAAATCGTGTTCTTCTGCGATGTCCAGCGCCCCCACCGCGCGGTCTCGCAGCAGTTCAGGCTCCCGCGTCCAGAGGTGGAGAACGCCGGTGTGGAACAGCGCGTAGGCCAGGGTGAATGGGTGCTCCTGCTCCGTCGCCACCGAGACGGCGCGGGTCGCGCGTTCGCGTGCCCGGTCCGGGAATCCGAGCATCCACAGGATGAGAGCCGAGGTCGTGTAGGACGCAACCCCTGGGTTGACGCCGAGGCGGAACGGGCGCGGCGTTTGACCCTGTGACTCGAACAAGGAGATCGCTTCGTCGAGGTGATCCATGCCCTCCTGGAGATGGTTTTGGAACGCCAGGCTGGAGCCCAGCACGAGCTGTCCGTCGGCGCTCATGCCCGGATCGTCCTGGGCAGCGGCCAGGAGCAGGATCTCTCGCCCGACCTGTGCACCTTTCTCGAACTCCGCGCGATACAGGTAGTAGCTCGCGAGGCCTCGGAGAACGGGGAACAGCTGAGGCAACTCTCGGTCGTCTTCGAAGAGCTCCAGGGCCCGGGTGTATGCGTCCTCGACTTCCTGCGTGTAGCCGTTGACGACCAAGAGCGCCCTCGCGAGGCTCGTCCGCAGCGTGGCCTCCTCCATCGCGCGCTCGGGCGTCGACGGTGTTGACGAGAGAACGTTCAACAGCTCCGTCGTCAGCTCGATCGTGGCGTGGTAGCTGCCCTGTGCGTCGTAGAGGAACCACAGGCTGTCGACGACCTTCCTCAGTTGGTCGAGATCGCCCTCGGCGACCCAGTAGCGCCAGGCGAGGCGCAGGTTCTCGCTCTCGGCGGTCAGGGTCGCCAGAGCCACGTCGCGCTCGCCGCGTGTCAGTCGTTCCCACTCGAGTTGGGCGAAGTCTGCGAAGTACAGGGCGTGCGCACGCCGGGCGGAAGCGCTGAATTCGGGGATGCCCTCGAGCCGCTCGGCGGCGTATTCGCGGATTGTCCCCAGCATCACGAGCCGGGGCTCGCTTACTCCCGGGTCCGCCTGTCGGATCAGGCTCTTGTCCGCGAGAGAGGCCAGTCCGCCGAGGGTGTCGATCCCCATTTCGCGGAGCTCGTCGACATTGCCTGTGACGGCTTCGGCCGCAGCGAACGAGATTCCGGAGAAGACCGAGAGCAGCTCGAACAGCCGTTGCTCTCCGGGCTCGAGCAGCTGATAGCTCCAGTCGATCGTGGCGCGAAGCGTCTGCTGCCGCGCTGGCAGGTCCTGCGGGCCGCTGTCGAGTGCCTGCAGCCGGCTGCTGAGCCGCTCGCACAAGGCTTCGGGCGAGAAGAAGTTGATCCGTGCCGTCGCAAGCTCGATCGCGAGTGGAAGCCCGTCTACACGGAGACAGATCTCGGCCACAGCCCCGGCGTTGTCGTGCGTGAGCCGGAAGTCTGCTCGGACAGACTGGGCGCGCTCGACGAAGAGCTGGATCGCTTCGTACCGACCTAGATGCTCAGGACTCACCCGGCCTCGGTCGCCGTTCGGTAAGGAGAGGGGCGGGACATCGATCAGGTGCTCTCCACGCATGTGCAGCGCTTCCCGGCTGGTGACGAGCAGCTTGAGGCCGGGGCAGCCCTGCAGCAGCTGCGCCGCCGCCGGCGCCGCGGCGGTCACCTGCTCGAAGTTGTCCAGGACCAGCAGCACATGTTGGTCCTGCAGCTGCCGACGGAGGTCGTCCGGCAACGAATCCCCGCGCGTGTCTCTCAAACCCAGGGTGCTTGCGATGGCTGTGAGCACCGATGGGCTATCGCGGGCATCGGCAAGGTCGACGAAGAAGGCTCCATCCTCGAACCTGTCGACGTGGTCTCGAGCAGCTTGGAGCGCCAATCGCGTCTTTCCGATGCCGCCGGGCCCGGTCAGGGTGAGGAGCCGTACCGAGTCGTCTTCGAGACGGTCGCGAACCTCTTTCAGCTCCGCCGCTCGCCCGACGAACGTCGAGGGTTGGTCCGGAAGCTCGTTCCTTCGAGGCGAAAGGGTTACGAGCGGCGGGAAGCTGCGCGGGAGAACGGGATGGACGAGCTGGAAGACGCGTTCCGGCCGTCCGAGATCCTTGAGACGATGCTCACCCAGGTCGCGCAGGGTGGATCCGTCCGGCAGCCGATCGAGCACCAGCGCCGCCGCGGCCGCCGAGAGCAGCACCTGGCCACCGTGACCGGCGGACATGACCCGCGCCGTCCGGTTGAGCGTCGGCCCGTAGTAGTCCCCGTTGCGCTTGGCGGCATCCCCCGCGTGCAGGCCCATTCGGACGCGAAGCGCGCCTATCTCGCCCCACGGCGCGGATGCGAGCGCGTGCTGCGCCTTCAGGCAAGCGCGGACGCCGTCGGCGGCCGAGCCGAAGACGGCCATCAGGCCGTCGCCCATGGTCTTGACCACCCGCCCGTTCGAGCTTTCCACTGCGTCGCGCAGGATCGCGTCGTGGCGCTCCAGAGCGTCTCTCATTGGTCGCTGATGCTGCTCCCAGAGCCGCGTGCTTCCCTCGATGTCGGTGATCAAGAAGGCAAGCGTTTGCGGCTCAGGCAGCATCGGCCTCTGTCCCCCAGCATACGCTCGGTCGTTGCGACGAATCTTTCCGACTCGGGACGAGAGTCACCGCCCTCGCAGGCGCTGAAGCCCGTCGTAGGCCGCGTACTTGTACGCCTCGCTTTCGGTCGGCACGTTGAACGTGCTGTGGATGAAGTAGTCGATCGTCCCGCCGTAGTTGAGCGCGGCCTGACCCTGGTGGACGAGCTCGGTTGCGTGGTCGCCGAGGACGTGGACTCCGAGCAGCTTGCGGTCCTCCCGCCCGAAGACGAGCTTCACGAGCCCATCGGTCGCCCCTGCGATGGTGGCGCGGGTGTTGCCGGCGAACCATCCCCGCCCCACCTCATAGTCGATCGCCTGCGCCGCGGCATCCTCCTCGGTGAGCCCCACCCTCGCCGCCTCTGGGACCGAATAGACACCGAACGGAGGCATCGGATCGACGGTTTCCTTGAAGGGGATCTCGAAGGCATAGCACGCCGCGACCCGCCCCTGCTCCATCGACACCGACGCGAGAGCCGGCGGTCCGATCACGTCGCCGGCCGCGTAGATCGACTCGGCGGTGGTCTGGAATCTTTCGTCCACGACGATTCGACTCCGATCGTCGACCCGGACTCCCGCCTCCTCGAGACCAAGGCCCTCGATGTTTCCGACCCGTCCGGAAGCGAAGAGCACCTTGTCGACTGTGATCCCCTCGCCTTCGGCGAGCGTGCAGGTCATGCCGTTGTCACCGCGCTCCAGTGTCGCCTTCCCGCCGCCGAGCACGAGCCGCATTCCCATGCGGGAGAATGCCTCAGCGAGGAGCTGCGAGATCTCGGCGTCGAGAAACGAGAGGAGGCGCTCGCCAGAGTCGACGAGTGTCACCTCGACCCCGAGCGCTGTGAAGATCGAGGCGTACTCGCACCCGACGGCACCTCCTCCGATCACGACCAAGCTGGAAAACGGATGGTCGATCTCGAGGATCGTCTCGGAGTCGTGGACATCCGGATCGTCGAAGGGGACGCTCGGGGGGCGGAAGGGTCGCGACCCCGTGGCGACCAGTACGACGTCCCCCTGGAGCGTGCGCTCCTGGCCAGCGTCGACAGTTACGTGGACGGTTCTGTCGGAGCCGAGCCTCGCCACTCCGTGAACTAGCTCAATCTCGTGACGCTCGAGATTTCGACGGACCGCATCCGTCATGGTCTCGATCACCTGGGCAGTGCGGGCCCTGAGCTGCGCCACGGTTGCTTCCGGATCGAGTGTGAGGCCCAACCCGTACGCCTCTCTGCGACGGAAACCGGTGATGTACAGCGCCGTCTC
>DASSXA010000351.1:0-3891 GCA_035704315.1 Gaiellaceae bacterium | reverse complement strand
GACGCTTCAACGTCGGCGATCGTGTCGTCGGCCACTCGGCGCTGTTCCTCGTCGAGATAGAAGATCGCAGAGCGATAGCTCGTCCCGAAGTCGTTGCCCTGCCGGTTCAGCGTCGTCGGATCGTGGATCTGGAAGAAGAGCTCCAGCAGGTCTCGATACGAGATCTGCTCGGGGTCGAAGACGATCTCGATCGCCTCGGCGTGCGTGCCATGGTTGCGGTACGTCGCGTTCGCGACGTCGCCGCCGGTGTAGCCCACCCTCGTCGACAGAACGCCCGGTCGTTTCCGGATGAGATCCTGCATGCCCCAGAAGCAGCCGCCGGCAAGGATCGCTTTCTCGAATCGGTCCACTTCCGCCACCTCCTCTTTCAACGAGCCGTCGTAGCTCACTGTATCCGGCAGCATCGACTCACCGACTGTCGCGCCAGACGCGCGACATCTTTGCCGGTGCCCCGCGCGCTGCGGCGGCGGGGTTTCGTAGCGACGGCAGAGCTCAGGCCGCGCCTGGCATCGCGCCCTCGGCAAGCTTGATCCGCGTCCAGACGTTCATGTTGACGACGACGCCCACGATCTCGAGGATCTCCTCCGGGCTGAAGTTCTCGGCGAGCGCGTCGTGGAAGCGCTGGAACGCCGCGTCCCGGTCGGTGTCGGCGGCACGGGTGAGCGCCTCGGTATAGCGGAGCGCCGCCTGCTCGGCCTCGGAGTGAAGCTCGGTCTCCCACCACGCGGTCAGGGTGTCAATCTTGGCGCGGGGGATGCCCGCCTCGCGCGCCGCCTCGTAATGGAGGTTGAGGCAGTAGCTGCAGTTGTTGAGCTGCGAAACTCGCAGGCGCAGGAGCTGGGCGAGGTGGCGGTCGATCCGCAGGTCCGCCGTGTACCCGAACGAATCCGCGCCCATCCGGGCGATGCCGATCAGCGCCTCGTTCTCGCTCGCGTCGAGCCGGCGGTTCGCCACCTGGACATCGTCAGGCATTTCGCTTCCTTTCAGTACTCAGAGAACAACTTCCGGTCGTACAGGTGCGGTGATGGGGGCTGAGAGCAACCCGAATCGAACGCCGGCCGAACCGTAGCGGCGACGCCGACCGCCTAGGTGCGCAGGCTCAAGGACGAGCTCGAACGCCAGCTCGTCCTTCTCGAACTGCCCCGCACTGGCGGCACCGACCGGGGGTCGAACAGAAGTGGTGGTGACGCGTGCGTCACCGCGTCGAAGTGCGT
The DNA here is from genome assembly GCA_035704315.1 of Gaiellaceae bacterium. Taxonomy (GTDB): domain Bacteria; phylum Actinomycetota; class Thermoleophilia; order Gaiellales; family Gaiellaceae; genus JACDAN01. The sequence continues at coordinate 2,677 of DASSXA010000351.1, read as the reverse complement.
CCAAGCCCTATTCGGTCACTGAGGGCTCGTCCGGCGCAGACAGGCTGAGCACGGTCCCGGCCACTGCAGGAGACGCGTCCATCTTGGCTTCGAGCGCACGGAGCCGGACGGCGACGTCTGACTCGGTGTCGTCCCCGGTCAGGTCGACGTCGCCGATGACCGAGACGAAGCGCGGGCCGACGAACTCGAGGCGGAGGTAGGTCACGCGAGCGACCTCGGGCTGGGCGAGCAGCGCCTGGATCGTGGCCTTGCGGACTCGGGGATCGGGCTCTTCCCCGATCAGGAACTCGCGATTCCGGTCGATCAGAAACGTCGCGACTGCCGCAAGCAGGACGCCGACGAGAATCGATCCGACGGCATCGGGGGTCGACGAGCCCGTCACCTGATGGGCGCCCAGTCCGACGGCTGCGATGGCCAGGCCGATGAGCGCGGCGGCGTCCTCCGCGAATACGGCCCGAAGCGTCGGGTCGCTGGTGCCCATGACCGCGCCGATCAGATCGCGTTCCATCAGCTCCGCGGTGCGCCTGGCCTGGCGAACCGACCGCAAGAACGAGATTCCCTCGAGCAGGAAGGAGACCGCGAGCACGATGTAGCCGACGAGGAAGTCGGTCGCCGGCGCAGGGTGCAAAAGCTCCTGCACGCCGTGCGTCACCGAGACGGCGGCGCCGGCGACGAACAGGCCGAGTGCCGCGAGCAGCGACCACACGTAGGCCTCCCGGCCGTATCCGAGCGGATGCGCGCGGTCGGGGGGCCGGCGCGACCGACGCTGAGCAATGAGCAGGAACACCTCGTTGCCCGTATCCGCCCAGGAGTGCGCCGCCTCGGCCAGCATCGACGCCGAGCCGGTCACTATCGCCGCCGCCGTCTTCGCGACAGCGACGAAGAAGTTGGCCGCGAAGGCGATGAGAACCGTCGTCAGGCTCGCGGAACCAGCGCCACGCGCCGCGCGCGAGAATGGGCCGGGAAATGGCTCTGACTTCACACCGGGACAGCCGTTACTGCGATCGGCAGCAAGGCGGCCCGTTCCGTCCATGCTCTGTCAGTTCGTGCGGTCGCTTGCGGCGAGTCGCATGAGCGGCGAGTCAAAATCGACGTCCGCGGCCGTCTGCTCCGCGCGGGTCGCGTTGCCTGCGAACTCGTGCTGATAGCCGGACCGGGCGCGATCGGTGATTCCTTGCTCGATCTGCCTCTGGACGACGACGGCGAGCTCCGCAGAACTGCGGCAAAGGCGAGGTAGGCGAAGGAGAAGAACATCAAGCGATCCTCCCAGGCCCGCCGACCTCGTTCGGGGTTACTCCTCCGTTGCGGCGTTCAGAGGTTTCTGGTATTCGCGCGCGCGTGAAACATGATGAGGCCGAGGTCGGGTCGGCGCTCGGCGCTACCGGGCGATCTGTGTGATGAACCAGCGCCGATTCGGACCAGGTGGGCGCTCCCTCGACGGCGTGCAGACCGCCCACCAGATGTACCTCCCCTAGATCACGATCGACGACGACAGCCACGCCCACGCCTCCTGGGGCCCCGTCGTTTGTGTCGCCCTATGCTCGGCGTGGGTCTGGAGCACGTGACGCGAAGAAGCGCTCGACCGTGTCGAGCGGCTCGATGTTGCGTTGAGCACGAGCGAGCATGAGAGCGCCCTCGAGCGCGGCCATCAGCACCGTCGCATGTGCTTCGGCTTCCGCCTGCGGCGCCCCAAACCTGGTGTAGGCGTCGGCGACTGGCGCTCGCCACCGTGCGAGCAACTCGCTGACATGGGTACGGAGGCTGTCGTTGTCGGCCGCGTCGCAAATGGTCGCGGCCAGTGGGCAGCCCAAGGCGAAGTCGTGGTCGACGAGCAAGCGCCGCCATGGGGTCACGATCACTCTGATTGCTTCGGGGAACGTCTCGGCTTCGCTGAGCGTCCGCTCGAGATCGTCGAAGAGGTCAACGAGCGCGACATCGATCGCTTCGGTCACGAGCTGCGTCTTGCCGCCTGGGAAGAAACGGCCGAGCGAGCCGCGGGGACCGCCGGAGTGTGTGACGACCTCGCGGAGTCCGGTGCCGTGGATGCCACGCTCACGGATGAGCGTCGCGGCACTCCGCACCATGCGCGCGCGAGCTGGAGATCGCCGGCGATCGGCGGCCGTGTCCTTCGTTTCGTTCTTTGCCATGGCGACAGGGTAGGGCATTTCGATGACGACCGTCATCGCTTCTGGTAGGGTCCGGCTCCGATGACGACCGTCATCGAATGCCGGGATGTCGCAGCGAGACCGGGCCGATCGTCGACTGGCGAGAAAGCCGATTGGGACTGAAGGAGGAGACAGACCGATGAGCGCAGAGGCGGGTTCGCCGATCACTACCTACTTCCGAGTCTGCGACGGAGTGCGAGTGCGGTTCGCCGATACCAAGGCGAACTCGGACGTCACCGCTCTGCTGCTGGCGCCGTGGCCCGAAACCCTTTGGGCATTCCGTCGAATCTGGGATCGCGTCTCGGCAGTCGGGCGGGTTGTCGCCATCGACATGCCGGGATTCGGCCACTCCGACGGTCGCCCGGAACTGATCGCTCCGGACGCCTCCGGAGCGTTCCTGGCCCGCCTGATCGACGAGTGGGGCCTCGGAGCTCCGCATGTCGTCGGCCCTGATGTCGGCACGGCCGCGGCGCTCTTCCTTGCCGCGAGGTCTCCGGAGCGCGTTACGAGCT
>DASSXA010000132.1:0-6865 GCA_035704315.1 Gaiellaceae bacterium | reverse complement strand
AGCGAGCTCGGAGCGGATGAGGTTCTGACGGCGGTCCCAAACGCCTTCGAGCTCGTAGACCTCGTGTTCGACACGGTCGGCGGCGAGCGGCTCGAGCGCGCGGCGGCCGTCCTGCGCCCGGGCGGGCGCCTCGTATCGGTTGCCGGAGAGCCTCCACAGGAGCCGGGCATCAGCTCCATCTATTTCGTCGTCGAGCCGAGCCGCGACCAGCTGGTCGAGCTGGCGAAGCTGGTCGACGCCGGCAAGCTGCGCCCGACGATCGACGCGGTCTTCCCGTTGTCCGAAAGCCGCCAGGCATTCGAGCGGACGCTGAGCGAGCGCCGCCGAGGCAAGGTCGTCCTCCAGGTGGTGGACGAATGAACCTCGAGGCCCAGTGCGAGCTTCTCCGGTCGCTGCACGTGCCGGGGAGCCCGCTCGTGCTTCCGAACGCCTGGGACGTGGCCTCCGCGAAGGCGGTTGTCGATGCGGGCTTCCCGGTCGTCGCGACCACAAGCGGCGGAGTTGCCGCGGCGCTCGGCTTTGAAGATCACGAAGGCGCGCCGGCCGACGAAATGTTCGCGGCTGCTGCCCGCATGGCCCACGCTGTCGACGTTCCCCTGACAGTCGACGCAGAGGCGGGCTACGGGCTCGAACCGGCGGAGCTCGTCGACGCGCTACAGGAAGCGAGCTCCGCGGGCTGCAACCTCGAGGACACGAACCATTCGAGCGGCGCCCTACGCGATCCGCACGAGCACGCCGCTTGGCTGCGGGAGGTTCGGGACGCAGCGGGCTATCCGCTCGTGGTCAACGCGCGAATCGACGTCTTCCTCGCCGACCGCGAGACGCCGCAGTCACGGCTCGTGCCAGAAGCACTCGAGCGTGCGCGCACCTACCTCGACGCCGGAGTCGACTGCGTCTATCCGATCTTCCTGCGCGAGGCCGACGCTCTCGCGACGTTCGTTTCCGAAGCCCCAGGGCCGGTGAACGTCCTCGCGTTCGCCGAGGTCCCGTCACTCGCCGAGCTTGCCGAGATGGGCGTGGCCCGCGTCAGTTACGGAAGCCTCTTGCATCGGCTGACCATGGACGCGTTCGCGAGCGCGCTCGCCTCGATTCCCGCACATCCGGCATAGGCCCGCGGGCGGAGGCGTTTGCAGAGGTAGATGGACCCCCTCAACTCACTCGTCGATCTCGTCTCCGGCTCGCCCTGGACCTATGCAGTGATCCTCGCCATTGCTGCGATCGACGCACTCGTGCCGCTCGTTCCGAGCGAGGCCACGGTGATTGCTGCGGGAGTCCTTGCAGGCGCCGGCGAACTGGAGCTCGGGCTCGTGATCGCTGCAGGGGCGGCGGGCGCGTTCACGGGAGACACGGCCGCGTACTGGCTCGGCCGGCGACAGGATCACCGAATCGACCCGTTGGTGTTCAGGGGCGCGAAGGGAGGACGTAGGAAGGCGTGGGCGGAGCGAGTCATCGCGCGCCACGGCGGGCCGCTGATCTTCGGCGCCCGCTTCGTCCCCGGCGGGCGCACCGCCACGACCATCACGGCGGGTGTCGTGAAGATGCGGTGGGCGGTCTTCGCCGCGTTCGCGGCAGCCGCAGGCATTGCGTGGGCTACGTACTCCAGCCTCGTCGGTTACATCGGCGGCCGCGCGTTCCAGGAGAACCTGCTCTGGGGCCTCCTCATCGGCTTCGGGTTCGCGGCAGTCTCCTTTGTGGTGATCGAGGCGGTGCGGAGGATCCGTGGCCGACGGGCCGAGCGTCAGGAAGCGGCTTCGGCCCGCAGCGACTCGAGCCCGCGGATGAGCACGTCGAGCCCGAACTCGAAGCGCTCGTCTGGACCGCCCTCGAAGAGCCGATCGCCGAGAGCGAGGGTGTGAGGGAAACGGTCCTGAGGCAGGGAGGCCCAGTACTCGCCGAGCATCGCCAGCACCTCCTCGGGCGGTAGGTCCTCGCCCGTGGGCGAAGCCAGCCCGAGGCTCTCCTCGAAGGCGTAGGCCCCGACATAGAGGCCCGCCAGGTCGCCGAACAGCGCGACGGTGTGGTCCGGCAGACCGGCTTCGCGGAGCAGGGCGTGCATCCACTCGACGACGACCAGGATGTTGGGGCCGGCGGGAATCGCCCCCATCGTGACCCGCGCAATGTCGCGATGGCTCGTCAACACCCGCCGCATCTCCCGCGCCAGCGCCTTCAGCTGCTCCTGCCAGTTCTCTGGATCGCGAGGCGGGAGCTCGATTTCTCCGACCACACGGTCGAGCACGAGCTGCAGCAGCTGGTCCTTGTTCCGCACGTGCCAGTAGAGGGCCGACGGTGCTGTGCCGAGCTCCTCGGCGACGCGCCGCATGCTCGTCGCCTCGAGGCCTTCGCGATCGACCACGCGTAGCGCCGCCTCGACGATCGCGTCGCGGCTGAGCGGGGCGCCGCGGGCGCTCCGCGGCTTACGGGCCTGGATCCAGGGCGGCTGGGGGAGCTCTGAACTACTCACTTGACAGAGAACAGTGTACTGTGCTAGAACAGCGTTCGTCAATGAACAATGTTCTAGAACAGAACACCGTTCCAGAGGAGGAAAGCATGCAAGCGATCGAAGCGCATGGACTCGAAAAGACCTATCCGGGCGACGTTCGCGCCCTCGACGGGATGAGCTTCTCGGTTGAGGCCGGAACGATCTTCGCCCTCCTCGGGCGCAACGGCGCCGGCAAGTCGACGACGGTGAAGATCCTGACGACGCTCTCCCGTCCAGATGCGGGCGACGCGCACGTCGCGGGGATCGACGTCCTCGACGACCCGGACGCGGTGAGGCACGCGATCGGCGTCGTCGCGCAGCGGTCGGGTGTCGACCGGGATGCGACCGGACGCGAGAACCTGACGCTGCAGGGCCAGCTCTACGGACTGCGCGGCCGCAGGCTCCGTAAGCGTGCCGCCGAGCTCCTCGAGCGGTTCGGCCTCGCCGAGGCGGGCGGACGGATCGCGCGTGGCTACTCGGGCGGGATGCAGCGGCGCCTCGAGGTCGCGATGGGCCTCGTGCACCGGCCGGAAGTCCTGTTTCTCGACGAGCCCACGACGGGCCTCGACCCGGAGGCACGCAAGTTCATGTGGGAGGAAATCGCTCGCCTCGCCGGCGACGAGCACCTCACGATCCTGCTCACCACCCACTACCTGGAGGAAGCAGAGCGGCTGGCCGGGCAGGTCGCGATCGTCGATCGCGGTCGAATCGTGGTCGAGGGAACACCGGAGTCGCTGAAGGGCGAGCTCCGCGGCGACGCGATTCACGTCGGGCTCGGCGAGCCCGAGGCGAACGGCCGAGTCCAGGCCGCTCTCGAGCGGGTGGCCGGCATTCGCGAGCTGGTGCTCGACGGCCAGTCCCTGCGCGCGCGGGCCGAGAACGGGGCCGCGGCAATTCCGAGCGTGCTCGGCGCGCTCGAAGCGGCCGGTGTCCGCGTCACGGCGGCGACCGTCTCCCGTCCGTCGCTCGACGACGTCTACCTGCGATACGTCGGCCGCACGTTCGACCAGGCCGACGACGACACGAAGGAGGTCAGCTGATGACCCTGCTGAGACATTCCTGGAGCATGAGCCTGCGAGATCTGCGCAACCTGGTCCGCCAGCCGTGGTGGATCGCGATCTCGCTGGCCCAGCCGCTGGTCTACCTGCTCCTCTACAGCGCGTTGTTCAAGAACGTCGCCGAGATTCCGGGCTTCGAGGGTGACTCGTACCTCGACTTCGTCGTCCCGGGCATCGTCGTCATGAGCGCGATGTTCGCGGGAGGCTGGGGTGGAATGGGCGTGATCAACGACCTCGAGCGCGGGGTGCTCGACCGGTTCCTGGTCACGCCCGTGCGGCGCGGCGCGCTCATTGCCGGCCGGTTGATGCAAGGGGCGATCGTGACGGTCATCCAGTCGCTCATCCTCATCGGGCTCGCTTGGGCGATCGGCGCCGACTTCCCCGGCGGCGTGCTCGGCGTGTTGGTGCTGATCGCGACCGCCGTCATGCTGACGACGGCGTTCGGCGGGCTCTCGCTGGGCCTCGCGCTCGTGATGCGCAAGGAGGAGTCCGTGATCGGAGCCGTCCAGCTCCTGCTCCTGCCGCTGATGTTCCTCTCCACGGTGTTCATGCAGCGGGCGCTGATGCCCGGCTGGATCCAGGACGCTTCTCGGTTCAACCCGGCCGATTGGGCCGTGCGGGCCGGCCGTGAGGCCGTCGCGGCGAACGTGGAGTGGAGTGTCGTCATGACCTACGGAGGCTCGCTCGCGCTCTTCGCTCTGGCCTCGGCCTGGCTTGCGACGCGGGGCTTCCGGGCCTATCAGCGCTCTGTCTAGCGAGCCTGAAGACTGACCCCCGATCCTGCCTTCCCGGCAGGATTGGGGGTCGTCATGAAACGGCTTGCCGTCACCGGGGCGGCGGTGTTCGCGTTCGCGGACTCCGCGATCGTCGTCCTCGCCCTGCCCGAGCTCGTCGGGCGCTTCGACGCTTCGGTCACTGGCGTGTCGTGGGTGCTGAACGCGTACAACCTGACCGCGGCGGTCGCCGCACTCGTCGCGGTGATCGCGAGGCCGGAACCGAAGCTCGCCGCGACGGTCGGCGCCGGGATCTTCGCTTTCGCCTCGATCGTGTGCGCCGTGAGCCCCGACCTCGTCGTTCTGGTCGTTGCACGCGGGCTGCAGGGAATCGGCGGAGCATTGCTTCTCGTCGGGGCCGCGCGGCTTATCCCCCGCCGAGACTGGGAGCTGGCGGGCGCCCTCGGGCTCGCGGCCGGGCCGGCGCTCGGGGGGTTGCTCACCCAGCTGATCGACTGGCGGGCGATCTTCGTCGCCCAAGTGCCTTTCGCGGTTGCAGCGCTCGGAGTCCTCGCGGTGGCCCCCCGACTCGAGCGTCCTCGCAGGTTGGCGCTTCCCGCCGCCCGTGACGTCGCCCATGTGCTCGTCGCGGCAGCGCTCGCCGGCGCGCTGTTTCTCACCGTCATCCTCCTCGTGAACGGCTGGTCGTTGACGCCGCTGGAGGCAGCGGCGTTGCTCACCCTCGTTCCCGCCGCCGGGCTTGCGGCGGCGCTGGCGCTGCACCGGTTCGGTGCACGCATCGCTTCTGCACTGGGGATCGCCGCGATCGCGGCCGGCCTCATGGTGCTCGGGGCCCTCTCCGGTGAAAACCTTCTCCTGACGGGCCTGGCGCTCCTGGCGATCGGAGCGGGGACGGGACTGGCGCTGGGGCCCGGGCTCCCGCGCCTAGGCCTTTGGGATCGGGACCCGGACGCGTCGTGGGCGATCGTCGCTCGGCACGCCGGTCTACTGCTCGGCTGCGCGCTGCTCGCGCCCATTCTCGCCTCGAATCTCCACGACGTCCGAAACGGCGCGGTCCGGAAGGGCGCCTCGAAGGTCATCTCGGCGCCGATTCCGGTACGGACGAAGCTGACGCTGTCCTTTTACCTCGCGCGGGCGGTGATCAGGACGCCGAACGGCGAGCTGCCGGACATCGACGGAGCTTTCAATCGGGTGAGGGGCGGCGCGAGCGAGGAGGACCGACGCGACCTCTCCGATCTCCAGACGTCGCTCCACGACGTCGTCAAGGACGCGGTCACCCGTGCGTTCCGACAGCCGTACCGCGTCGCTGCACTGCTCGCACTGCTGGCGCTGATCCCGGTCGCGCTGCAGGGGTTACTTCGCTTCGAGCGGGTCGGCGAGCGCGCATTCCGAGTCCGCTACGAGCGGCGATGAGTTTCCCGGCCCGCTGACGTCATAGTCCTCATGGGCCGCTCACAGACCGCCGAGTCGGAGACGGTGGCCGCCGCCAGAACCGGCGACGAGGCTGCATTCGCCGCGCTCGTCGAGCCGCACCGCCGCGAGCTCCAGGTGCACTGCTACCGGATGCTCGGATCGTTCGAGGACTCCGAGGATCTCGTCCAGGAGACATTCCTGCGTGCCTGGCGGAAGCGTAGGAGCTTCCAGGGCCGGCCCTCGTTCCGCGCGTGGCTCTACGGCATCGCGACGAACGCCTGTCTCGACGCACTCGCGCGCCGCCCACGGGTGGTGCCGCTGCAAGACGGGTCGCAGCCGCTGGCCGAGGTCTCCTGGCTCCAGCCGTACCCGGACCAGTTGCTCACTGACGCGACGGCCGAAGCCGAACCGGAAGCCGAGGTCGTCGCCAAGGAGACGATCGAGCTCGCGTACATCGCAGCGATCCAGTTGCTGCCGCCGAAGCAGCGGGCCGTGTTGATCGCACGCGACGTGCTCGGCTGGTCGGCCGCCGAGAGCGCCTCACTCCTGGACATCAGCGTGGCCGCGGTGAACAGTGCGCTCCAGCGCGCCCGCGCGACGATGAAGAAGCACCTTCCTCGCCACCGGCTCGAGTGGAGGCCTCACTCGGACCCGACGGACGAAGAGCGTGCATTGCTCGACCGATACATGCGGGCGACGGCTCACGGTGATGCGTCCGCGATGGTTCGCTTGCTCCGCGCCGATGCGTTCTGCGCGATGCCGCCCAGCCCGGAGTCCTACGTCGGGGCCGAGGCGATCGTCGCCGCCTGGGTCGAGGGAGGCTTCGGTTCTCCGGAGTTCGGCGAGTTTCGCTGCGTCGCCACCCGCGCAAACAACCAGCCGGCGGTTGCCTGCTACCTCCGCCGCCCGGGCGACTCGGTGTACCGACCGTTTGTTCTTGACGTTCTGCGGATCGAAGGCGATGCGGTGGCCGAGGTGACCGTCTTCCCGCTCGAGCCCCTCCTGGACGCCCTCGGTCTTCCGGCGACGCTCTGACCGCTATGCCGCGCGGCTTCGAGCTTCGGACGGTCGAGGTCCCGGCCGGGGCCGAGCGGATCTACGAGGAATCCGAATGGCGCGACGCGATGATCGTGATCGCCCGCGGAGAGATCGAGCTCGAATGCCTCGGCGGCAGCCGTCTG
>DASSXA010000077.1:0-8704 GCA_035704315.1 Gaiellaceae bacterium | reverse complement strand
GTGTGCTTGGGCAGCTTGCTGTCGCGGCGGAGCTCAGCGAACCAGCCGCGCGCGTCCTCGAAGCGGCGGAGCGGGATGACCTGGATCCCCTCGATCACGGCTTGTTGGCGCCGTTCGCCCGGACGAAGTCGTTGACCGCGTAGTACGCGTCGATCGACTCGCCCGCATCGCCCCAGAAGCCTTCGAGCACGTCGTACTCCATCGTCCCCTGGTCGATGAACCAGTTGTTGACGTCCGTGATCTCCAGTTCGCCGCGGCCGGAGGGCTCGAGGTTCGGGATGATCTCGAACACCGATGGGTCGTAGAAGTAGATCCCCGTCACGGCGAAGGCACTCGGCGGCTGCTCCGGCTTCTCGAGGATCCTCAGAACACGGCCATCCTGGAGTTCCGGGACGCCGAGGTGGCGAAGGTGCTCTGGATCCTCCTCGCGCGCAAGCAGGATGCGGGCGCCCTGCTTCTGCCCGGCGAAGTTCTCCACCGCGTGCCTGATGGAGTGCTCGAGGACGTTGTCGGCGAGCATGACGATGATCGGCTCGCCTGCCGCGAACCGCTCGGCCAGCCCCAGCGCCTCTGCGATCCCGCCCGCTCGCTCCTGATACGCGTACGAAAGGCGATCGATGCCCCACTCGTGCCCGTTGCCGAGAAGGCGAAGGAACTCGCCGGCGTGCGTCCCGCCCGTCACGACCATCAACTCGCGGACGTCGCAGTTGACGAGCGCCTCGATGGAATAAGTGACCATGGGCCGGTCGTAGATCGGCAGTAGGTGCTTGTTCGTGATCCGGGTGAGCGGATGGAGCCGAGTCCCGCTCCCGCCGGCCAGGATGACGCCCTTCATCGCGGCCCGATGCTAAGCGTTACGCTCCGGTCGATGAGCGACAACGAGCCTGAGGGCCCGCGGCAGAAAGAGTCCTTCGAGGGTGAGGAGGAGCTTCTCGGGGGGCTGCCGCCGAGTCGTGATCCCTACACCCCCGAGCCCGGCCCGAGGCCCGGCGAGCAACGGGCGTTCAGGATCATGCGCTGGGCCTGGGTGCCGCTGCTCGTCGTCGGCGTCTTGATCCTGATCGCGATCGTGCGCTAGGAAAGGCCCGCCGTAGCGGGCCCCTCCTCCCAAGGAAAAACTCCTGGCGGCTCGTGATTAGTCGTCGTCGTGATCGTCGTCGTCGTCGTGATTCGGCGGAGGCGGCGGAAGGTCGCTCTTCTCGGATGGAACGCAGAGCGAGTGCGGACGGCCAACGCTCAGCGTCGCGGCACCGAACTGGTTCCGCACGTTGACGGTGGCCGAGAACCTCGCCGCCTTGATCGAGTAGCAAACGAGGTGCTTCGTTGGGCTCCCGATGGGCGTCACGACGCCATCGTGTGTCTTTTCCACTGGATTGCAGAGGGCGACCGGCCGCCGCACTTGCACTGTTTCGGTCGTGAATTGGTCTTTGAGCTCGACGCGGCGGGACGCGAAGCCGTGGTCATCGTCATCGCCGTGGTCATCGTCATCCTCGTGGCCTCCGGACACTCGGTAGCACTGGAAGTGATCGAGCGTGGTCGGCGGAGGGCCGGGATCACCGGTGAGGCTCTTGGAGGACGGCACGGCGAGCGTCTTCGGCTTCCGGACCTTCAGCACGTGCGTGCCGAACTGGTTCGTGACCTCGACGCGCCGAGTCGAGAACCGGCCGTTCGACTTGATCCGGTACATGACTAGGTGGGCGCTGGGCTGACTAACGCTCGAGCCGTCTTTCGCGGCAGGAGTGCAGAGCTCGCGGGCCTCGTCGACGAGGACGTCTCCACTTCCAAACTGATCCCTCAGCGTCACCCGGGAGAGGCGGCTCCGATCCTCGTCGTCGTCGTCGTCATCGTCGTCCTCCCCGAGTCGGTAGCACTTGAAGTGATCGAGGGTGAGTACAGGTGCTGGATTGACGACGGTTGCCTCCGTGTCCGAGTCGTTCGCCGGATTCGGGTCGGCCGTTGTCGAGGACGCCGACGCCGTGTTCGTAAGGTCGGCGTCGGTATTGGGGATCACCTTGATCGTGACGGTCGCTGAGCTGCTTGCGGCGATCGCCCCAAGGTTGCACGTGATCGTGGTCGTTCCGGAACAGGTGCCCTGGCTCGGGATCGCCGAGACGAGCGTCACCGTGCCCGGCAGCGTGTCAGACAACGTCACGTTTGCAGCGGGGTTCGGGCCTGCGTTGGCGACGGTGATCGTGTAGGTCAGCTCCTGGCCCACCTGAACTGGGTCGGGCGAATCGGTTTTGGTGACGGAGAGGTCGGCCGAGAGGGCCGTGACCGTGATCTTCGCGGTGGGCCCGGTGGCAATGACGGTGTAGCCGCTGGCGGCCTCGCCACTGGCCTCGTTGAAGTAGTCGCCGGGCGTCGTCGAGACAGTCACGTTGAAGTGGAGGGTGACACTGCCGTTAGCTGGAACGGTGAAAGGTCCGTTCCACCTCAGGGCCTGGCCGGTGATCGTCGGGTCGTTGGTCGTCACGCCGCTGGTCGAGCCCGGGACGTAGGTGAAGCCGGCGGGAAGGGTGTCCGTGATCGCGTTGAGCGTCACCGCATCGGGGTTCGGGTTCGCGATTGTGATCGTGTATCCGTTCTGCGCGCCCACCGTCGATGTCGCGCTGTCCGGCGTCTTCGACGTCGTCAACGGCTCCTTCCCGGTGGGAGAGAACGTCGTGATGTGCAAGAAGGTGAGCGAGCCGCCGGCCGGAACGTCGAAGCTCCAGCTGATACCGGCGCCATTGTCCTGGAACTGCGCACACTCGCAGGTATCCGGGAAGGCTGTCTTCGCGCCGATCGCCGTCCAGACTTCGCTGTAATGGGCCTGGTAGAAGGTATTCCCACCGGTCAGAGGCACCCATTCCTCGATGCGTCCGGGCGGGGTGTTGTTCGCGTTCATCGAGCAGCCAACGGCATTCCGGATGCCGAACACCTCGGTGAAGCCGAAGCCGAAATCGGTGCCCCCGAGGAAGCAATCTCCCGCGCGGTAGAGAAGTCCGCTCTGAGCCGCGACGCCGCTGTTCGAGATCGTGACGTCTGTGCGGTACGCCTCATCGCCAATGATGTACGAGTCGGTTTGCTGAATCCGTAGCCCCGTCAGGCCCACGTCCGCCACCGTGACGACCCTGAACGGATCAGCCGCCGTGCCTGTTCCGGTGACATTCGTCTGGCTGACCGGCGTGAAGGGCGTATACGTGCCGAGAAAAATCGTCGCCGTGCTTCCATGGGAGTTGAAGTCGGGCGCGTACAGGTTTCCGCCGATTGCCACGAATGTGCCGCAATCGCCCGGAATCACCGCCGACGGGAAGAACTGCAGGAGCGTGTCGGCCGTGTGGTCGATCTGACAGCTCAATTCGTCACCCAGGTAGACGTGTTCGAGCGGGCCCGTCGAGGCAATGTCTTTGAAAGGTGTGGCGGCCCTCGCACCACCAACGGCAATCCCCGCGAGTAGCCACCATGTTGCGGCCGCCAACGCGACCACCATTGTCAGCCTTTTCATCTCCGCACCCTCCTCAGAGCTGTCATCACCGAGGCGCCAACCCTTCCGCCCCTCTCGTGGGTAAGCGTCCGAGACTGACGCTAGTGGCACGCCCACCTCGACTACATCGGGCCAACGTCCGATTCGTGATGGGGCACGGGCCCTAGGGAATCTGTTGCAAGTGACGCCTCATTCCGTTAAAAGGAGGGAGGTCGACCGACAGCGAGGCGGACATGTCTCTTGGCAGGTACGGCTGCGGGACGATCGTCATCGCGGAGGACGAGAAGGGCCTCCGGTCCCTCTTGACCGACCTGTTCGACGCGCAGGGGTTCACTGTCGTCGCCGCTTCGACCGGCGAGGATGCTCTCGCGGCGGCTCGATCCGAGCGACCTGGAGTCGCTGTGCTGGACGTGGAGCTCGGGGGCATCTCGGGGTACGAGGTGTGCCGAGCTCTGCGCGACGAGTTCGGCGATGGGCTGCCCATCATCTTGATCTCGGGCCGTCGCACCGAGCCCCTCGACCGAATCGCCGGTCTGCTCATCGGCGCGGACGATTACCTGGTAAAGCCATTTGCGCCTGGTGAGCTGCTGGCGCGCGTTCAGGCGCTGCTCCGCAGCTCGGCGGCGCAACGGTCGGAGATTCGTCGCGGCCTATCGGGGCGCGAGCTCGAAATCCTCCGCCTGATGGCCGAAGGACTGAAACCCTGCGAAATCGCAGAACGCCTCGTGATCAGCCCAAAGACCGTGGGGAGTCATACCGAGCACATCTTCGCCAAGCTCGGAGTCCACAGCCGCGCGGAGGCCGTCGGGCTGGCCTACCGAGAGGAGCTACTCCGAGCCGGCTAACGACCCGCGGGCCGAAGCGCCGGCGCCGGCGTGCTCTCGAGCGGCGACGGCTTGACGCGGAAGACTTTCGCCACGCTCTCGGGAAGCCACCAGTTCCAGCGGCCGAAGAGCGCCATCGCGCTCGGCACGAGCAGTGCCCGGATGATCGTGACGTCGATCAGGATCGCCGCGGCCAGGCCGAGGCCGAACTGCTGGAGCCCGACGATCGACCCGGCGACGAAGCCCATGAACGCCGCGAACATGATCAGCCCGGCGGCGGTCACGAGCCGGCCGGTCTTGGCGAGACCCTGGGTGACGGCCGCTGCGTTGTTCCGCGTCGCGTCCCACTCCTCGCGCATACGGCTGACCAGGAAGACCTCGTAGTCCATCGAGAGGCCGAAGAGCATCGCGAACAGGAAGACCGGGATCCAGCCCTCGATCTGGTCGAACTGCGTCAGGCCGAAGGGCTCGCCCGCGCCCAGCTTGAATGCGGACACGAGGATCCCGTACGCGGCCGCGATCGAGAGCAGGTTGAGGACGATCGCCTTGAGCGGGAGCAGCAGCGAGCGGAACGCCCGGACGAGCAGGATGTAAGTGAGGAGCAGAACCGCGAGGATCAACCACGGGAACGCGCCGTAGGTGATGTCCAGGAAGTCGACTCCGAAGGGCGGGCCGCCACCTGCCAGCACGTCAACGCCGGAGGGGAAGGCGGCGGCTGGAATGATCACGTCCCGGAGGCGGCGTACAAACTCCTGCGACTCGGGAAGCCCGTACTCGTGCTTCCCGATCGCCTGGACGTGCAGGTAGCGGCCCGTTGAATCCACCACACCGGGGCCGTTGGCAATGACATCCGCGACCTCACCGTCACCGCGCAGCTGGCTGGCGAGACGGTTCTTGGCCGCCTGCACAGCAGGGGCCAAAGCGGCGCCGTCACGCCCTGTGTCGATGACGATGTCCGTTGGTGAGATCGCTCCTTCGCCCACAGCCTCGGTCAGGACCTTGAGGCCCTGCACCGACTCGAGGTGCTGGGGGATCCCTTCGTTGGAGCCGGGGCCGAGCTGCAGCTTCAGCACGGGGGATGCGAGAGCAAGCAGCAGGGCGGTAGCTCCGGCGGCGAAAACGAGGGGGCGCTTCATGATCGTTCCGGCCAGACGCGCCCAGAAACCGTGTTCGGAGTCCTCACGGCGCTCGATCACCTGCTTCGGAACGAGCCGGACGCGGTCGAGCCGGTCCTCCAGCCAGTAGAGGAGGACGGGCAGCAGCGTCACGGCCGCGAGCACCGAGACGAGCGGAATGAGCAATCCGGCCAGTCCGAAGCCCCGCATGAACGGCAGCGGCATGAAGAGCATCAGCGCCAGGCCGATCGCAACGGCCGTGCCGCTGAAGACGACGGCGCGGCCGGCGGTGTTCATCGTGGCCGCGACGGCGTCCTCCTTCGAGCGGCCGGAACGGTGCTCCTCGCGGTAGCGATAGACCATCAGCAGGGAGTAGTCGATCGCGATCCCGAGCCCGATCAGGGTGACCATGTTGGTCAGGTACGTAGAGAGGGTCATGAAGTTCGCGAAGACCCAGACGCACGCGAGAGTGACCGGGATCGCGACGGCCGCGAGCATGAACGGCAGGAGGAACGAGAGCGTTCCGAAGACGAAGATGAGGATCAGAAGAGCGACGGGGATTGCGATCAGGACCTCGCCCACGAAGAGGTCGCGGTTCTGCACCGGCTCGAGATCACTCTCGATCGCCGACTGGCCGGTCACGTAGATCTGCGCGCCGGGAATCTCGCCGGCCGCTTCCCGCATCGCCTCCGTGTAGCCCTTGGCGTCGGCGGGCTGGAGCTGGGAGACGATGGTCGCGCTGACCGTGTCGCCGGACACGACGCGAACGTCCGCCACCTTTCCGGTCTTCAGCGCCTTCGCGGCGCGCGTCGCGGCGGCACGAGTAGGCCCGATCAGTGCCTGGCCGCTCGCCGGTGCGCCCTTGACGACGACCGAGAACGAGCCTTCGGGCTTGTCGCCGAAGTTCTTCTCCAGGATCGTGCCCGCTTTCTCGCTGTCGGCGCCGGGGAGCACGAACCGGTTCGTGAGGAGGCTGTTGAGGCCCGAGGCCGCGATCGCTGAGACGACCACGGCGACGATCCAGGCCGCGAGCACCACCCAGCGAAAACGAATCATCGTCCGAGCCAGGGCTTCCATGACGTCTCGCGCTTCTCTCCCAGAAGTTAGTGGCGGCTAAGCTAGTGCTCGCTAAGTTACTCCTGGCCGCAAGGCGTGTCAAGGCTACGATTCGCGCACGTCATGGCCAGACGAAGAGACCTAATCGACGAGATCGACGAGCTGTTCGCGGATATCTGGCAGGGGTCGCGCCTCTCCGCCCTGCGCCGAAGCTTTCGGCCGGAGCTCGATTGCTTCAGGACGACTGATCCGCCCGCGTTCACGGTGCTCGTGAACATCGCGGGCATCGACCCGGAGCAGCTCCATGTGACCGCCGCCGACCGGACGCTGATCATTTCCGGCGAGCGCACCCGCGAGGACAGCGACGAAGGCGGTCGCGTGTACCAGCAGATGGAGATCGAGTACGGGCCGTTCGAGCGCGCCGTCCGGTTCCCCGAGGACGCTGACCTCTCCCAGGCCCAGGCCCGCTATGACCGTGGCCTCCTGACGATCGTCGTGCCGATCGCCGAGCGGACGGCGAAGCCGCAGAAGGTGCCCATCGAGATTCAGAGGGCTCAATGACCGACGTCGAGTTCGACACGGGCGAGGCCGCAGACCGGGAGAGCATCGAGATCCCGGAGACGCTTCCGGTGCTCCCGCTGAAGGAGATGGTCGTCTTCCCCGACTCGGCGACGCCGCTCGCCGTCGGCCAACAGCGCTCGATCGCGCTCGTGGACGACGTGGTGGGACGCGACCGAATGCTCGCCCTGGTCACCGCCAAGGATTCCGAGGTCGAACAGCCGGGCTGGGACGACCTCTACGGCATCGGGACGGCGGCGATCGTGCACCGGCTGATCAGGGTCCCTGACGGGACGCTGCGCATCCTCGTCCAGGGTGTCGAGCGCATCCGCCTCGAGTCCCCGGTCGAGAACGAGCCGTACCTCGTCGGCCGCTTCTCCGTGCTGCCCGATGTCGTGACGGAGTCGAAGGAGGTCGAGGCGCTCACGCGGAACGTGCAGACCTTGTTCGGCCGCATCGTCGGGCTTGCCCCGTATCTGCCGGCCGAGCTGGAGCTCGCCGCCGCAAACGTCGACGACCCTGCCGCGCTCTCGCACCTCGTCGCCTCGACGCTTCGGTTGAAGACCGAGGAGAAGCAGCGCCTGCTGGAACTGACCGACGTCGAGCAACGGCTCCGGGAGCTTTCGGTGATCATGAGCCGCGAGCTCGAGGTGTTCGAGCTCGGCACGAGGATCCAGTCACAGGTCCAGTCGGAGCTGGACAAGGGCCAGCGGGAGTACTTCCTGCGCCAGCAGCTGAAGGCGATCCAGGAGGAGCTCGGCGAGGGCGATCCCGAGCAGGCCGAGCTACAGGAGCTGCGGGGACGGGTCGAGGAAGCCCAGTTGCCCGAAGAGCCGCGCAAGGCGGTCGAGCGCGAGCTGGCGAGGCTCGAGCGCCTCCCCGCGGCCTCCGCCGAATACGGCGTGATCCGGACGTACGTCGATTGGATCCTGTCGCTGCCCTGGTCGACGATCACCGAGGACAACCTCGATCTCGATCGCGCGCGGACGATCCTCGACGAAGATCACTACGACCTCGATAAGGTCAAGGACCGGATCATCGAGTCGCTTGCGGTCGCGAAGCTGAAGGGCGACGTCTCGGGGTCGATCCTCTGCTTCGTCGGCCCGCCGGGAGTTGGCAAGACCTCGCTCGGCCAGTCGATCGCCCGCACGCTCGGCCGGAAGTTCACCCGGATCTCGGTCGGGGGCGTTCGCGACGAGTCCGAGATCCGTGGTCATCGCCGTACGTACATCGGAGCGATGCCCGGAACCATCATCCGGGCATTGCGTGACGCCGAGTCGCGCAACCCGGTCTTCCTGATCGACGAGATCGACAAGATGGGCGCGGACTGGCGCGGAGATCCGGCCAGCGCGATGCTCGAGGTGCTGGACCCAGAGCAGCACTCCTCCTACCGCGACCACTACCTCGACCTCCCGTTCGACCTCTCGAAGGTCCTCTTCATCGCGACCGCCAACCAGCTGGAGACGATTCCGCCGGCCCTTCTCGACCGCATGGACGTGATTCAGCTCTCCGGCTACACGGAGGAGGAGAAGGTCGGCATCGCTCGCAAGTACCTCGTGCCGAAGCAGTTGCAGGCGACTGGGCTCGATGTCGATTCCGTGTCGGTGACGGACGGCGCTCTT
Organism: Gaiellaceae bacterium; assembly: GCA_035704315.1. Lineage (GTDB taxonomy): Bacteria > Actinomycetota > Thermoleophilia > Gaiellales > Gaiellaceae > JACDAN01. The sequence continues at coordinate 63 of DASSXA010000077.1, read as the reverse complement.
CGGACGGTCATCCGGGAGTACACGCGCGAAGCGGGAGTCCGCAACCTCGAGCGCCAGCTCGCG
>DASSXA010000066.1:0-7418 GCA_035704315.1 Gaiellaceae bacterium | reverse complement strand
ACGAAGAGACGGTTGGCTGCAAGCGCCATCGGCGTCTCGACGCCTCCGAGGTCACCGGGGAAGATCGTGATCGGCTTCCGCGGCAGCAGCCCGGAGCTGTTCTCGTGCCTCCCGACTGACCGTGTCCAGAGACGCTTGCCGTTGTCGGCCCGGTAGGCGAACGCCTTCCCCATCTTGCCGGCCACCAGGACGACCTCGGTCTGGACGCCCTGGATCGGCAGGGTGGTGAGGATCGCGGGGATGACCAGGTCGTAGTCACGCAGGTCGTGCGAGATCGCCTGCCGGTACCAGAGCAGCTTGCCGGTCTGGCCATTGAGGACGACGAGCGAGTCCGTGTAGAGGTTCGGGCCCGGCCGGCTCGATCCGTTCGGGTACTTGGGCGTTCCGTACAGCGGGGCCGGGTTGGCGACGGACAGGAAGACCCGCCCTTGGCTGTCTACCGCCGGTGGGTACCAGATCCCGCCACCGCTGTTGATCTTGGGGTTGCCCCAGAGCTTGGCGCCGTCGGACACCGTGTTGAAGTGCCACTTCGGCTTGCCGGTGGCGGCGTCGAGCGCCCAGACCACGCCGAGCCCGTTGCCCTTGTAGAACGACGAGGCATTGCCCGGCACGGTGCTGACCAGGACTGTGTTGTCGTAGACCTGCGGCGTTACGTCCATGCCCTCGTTCGCGTTGCGGATCAGCTTGCGGGTCCAGAGCAGCTTCCCGCTGGTCGCGTCGAGCGCGAAGGCGTTCGACTCGGTATTGCCGTAGATGCGGCCATACCCGTACGAGACCCCGTTGGGCCCGACGCTCGGCTTGTTGAACGAGTGCCGCCAGATCACCTTGCCGGTCGATCGGTTGAGGGCGTACACGTTCGAGCCCAGGTCTTGCAGGTAGACGATCCCGTTGAGCGAGATGGGCGTCGACGCGAAGGCGCCCGAGGCTCCGAGCCCCTTGAACGCAAAGCGCCACTTCACCTTCAGCTTCGAGACCGTCTGCGAGTTGATCGGCGACTGGACGGTGGCCCGGGTGTTGGAGAGGTCGTGGTTGTGGGCCGGCCATGAGCCTGCGTTGGCGGCCCACTCGGGTGGTGGTTGCCCGACCGCGGCGGCGCGGCTGTCGGCCGACGAGCTGCTTGCCAACGCCGCGAGAGCGGCCGCTGCCACGACGGCACCGGAAACGGCTAAGGCGAGCCTCCCACGTGTGCGCGCCCGGACCTTGTTCGTAGACATCGCTACTCGGCTCCCTTCGTTTGGGTTACACCCGAGTAACGATCGCGACGGACCGGATGCGCGTCTTCACGGCCAGCGGCCGTTTGCACCCCCGACCGCCACCAAAGCGGAACTACCTGCTATCCGGAAGCGCTTACCGGGTCGGGTCGTCGAGCGGCAGCTCGACGCGGAGCGAGGTCCCGGAGCCAGCCGGGCTCTCGAGCGACATCGTTCCGCCAATCGCCTCCGCGCGGTCTTTCAGGCCTTGGAGCCCCGATCCTCCGGCCGGGTCGGCTCCACCGATGCCGTCGTCCTCGACGACGACACGGAGCTTCCCATGGCGGGCCTCGACGGCGACGTACACGACTGACGCAGCTGCGTACTTGGCCGCGTTTGTGAGTGCCTCCGAGACGACGTAGTACGCCGCCACTTCGACCGGCTCTGGAAGTCGGCCCTCGATACCAGCGTCGAGCTCGACCGGAATCCGGGAGCGCCGCGCGAGCGTCTTCAGCGCCGGGCCGAGACCTCCCTCGGCCAGGATCGCGGGGTGAATCCCGAGTGCGATCTCGCGCAGCTCGTCGAGCACGCTCGTCTGTCCCTCGACCACCCGGGACAGCTCCGCGCGGAGCTCGCCCAGCTCGGGTGGGACCGTGGCCTCCGCCGCGCGCAGCTCGAGGGCGAGCGTGACGAGCTGCTGCTGGGCGCCGTCGTGCAGGTCGCGCTCGATCCGCCGCCGTGTCGCGTCGGCCGTCGTCACGATGCGGGCTCGCGAAGCATCGAGCTCGGCGCGGCTCTCGGCGTTCGCGATCGCCGTGGCGAGAAGCTCCGTGAACTCCATCAGCCGCTCCTCGGTCCCATGGGGCAGCGCTCGGTCGGTCATCGAGCCCACGATGATGACACCCCACAAGCGACCCTCGACGATGACCGGCGCCCCGACGCCGGAGCGCCAACCCACCTGGGCAGCGACCTCGGCGCCCGCGCCCGCATAGTCGACTCGGCCCGGCCTGCGGGTCTCGAGGATCATGCTGCTGAGGAGCGCCTTGTCGAGCGGCTGGCGCGTACCGACGGGGACGGGAGCCTCGGACGCGCTCCAGGCTCCGACTGCGTTCACCGTGCCATCCGTCTCGTAGCGAACGAGAGCAGCGGCGTCTGCGGGAACGAGGCGACCGACCTCGGCGCTCACCGCCTCGAAGACATCCTTCGGCGGTGCGTCCCGCGCCACCAGCGTCGCCACACGCCGTAACGAGGCCTGTTCGTCGGCGAGCCGGGTGAGCTCCTCCCGGCTCTCGGCATTCGCGATCGCGGTCGCCACGTGCTCGGTGAAGTCGGCGAGGCGCCGCTCGGTGTCGGGAGGCAGCGGCTCGTCGCTCCTGGAGACGACCGCCAAAGCACCCCACAGGCGGCCCTCCACCGTGATCGGCGCTCCGACCGAGGAGCGCCAACCCATCTCCCGCGCCGCGGCGGCAGCCGAGCCGGGCTCCTCGAGGTAGTTGTCGATCCGCGCCGGTCGGCGGCTTTCCAAGATCAGCCCGGACACGGTGCCCTCGAGGGCGAATCGCCCCCCCACGTAGACGTAGCCGCCCGTATCGGTCCAGCCGCTGACCGCGGTGACCGTGCCGTCGTTCTCGTAGCGGGTCAGAGCGGAGCCCTCGGCCGGAAGCAGCTGGGCGACCTCCGTGCTCACGGCCTCGAATACCTCGGCCGGCGGCACACCCTTGGCCACGAGCGTGGCGACCCGACGCAGAGCCGCTTGCTCCTCTACCAGTCGGGTGAGCTCCTCGCGGCTCTCGGCATTCGAGATCGCGGTCGCGACCAGCTCGGTGAACTCGGTCAGCCGCCCTTCTGTCAAATGAGGCAAGGGCTGCGTGCTTTTCGAGAGCACCGTCACCATCCCCCAGATCCGGCCTTCGACGATCACCGGCGCGCCCACGGCCGAGCGCCAACCCAGGGCACGGGCTGCGACGTCGTGGTTGCAGTCGACGCGTGCGGGCCGGCGCGTATCGAAGACCAGCCGTGCCGCCGTCCCGGTGCCCACGGGGAATTGCATCCCGACGGCCATTGTCGGGCCGCTCCTGCTCCACGAGCCGACGACGGTGAACTCCTCCTCGCTCTCGTAGCGGATGAGCACGGCGGCGTCCACCCCGACCAGCCGGCCGACCTCCGCGGTGAGCTCGTCGAACACTTCGGCCGGCTGCGCGCCGCTTGCCACCAGCGTGGCCACGCGCCTCAGCGCCGCCTGCTCCTTTGCAAGCCGGCCAAGGCTCTCGTGCGCCTCGGTAGTCGAGACCGCGGTCGCCGCGAGCTCGGTGAATGCAGCAAGGAGGTGCTCGACGCGGTCCGGGAGGGGAGCATCGGGGGACGACATCACCATCACGCCCCAAACCCGGCCGTCTACCACGATCGGCGCTCCGGCCGTCGGTTCGTTCCTGCCCTCCCGGGCCTCGACGGCCGGCGTCCCCGGAAGGCCCGAATAGTCCTCGATCCTCGCCGCCCGACCCGTCCGCAACACCTGGCCGATTACGGACTGTCCGTCGAGCGGCCACCGCGTTCCCGCCTGGAAAACGTGCGGGCGATCGCTCCATTGGGACAGGACGGTGACCGACTCGCCGTCGTCGTCGTAGCGACACACCGCGACCAGTGGGAAGTGCATCACCTGAGCCACCTCCCGAGCGACGGCCCCGAACACTTGGGCGGAAGGCGTACCTTGCGCCACCAGTGTCGCCACCCGGCGTAATGCAGCCTGCTCCTCGGCCAGCCGGCCGACGTCGAGGCGCGTCGGCGTGCGTGCCGACGTGCCCATCAGGTCACGGTACCCCATAATCGCCGGCATGACCAACGGCCGCACGCGGGTCGTGCTGGCAGACGACGACGTCCTCCTGCGTGAAGGTCTCGCGGGGCTGCTGGAGCGCTCGGGGTTCGACGTGGTGGGGCAATGCGGCACCGCGACGGAGCTGATCGAGCTCACCCGCGAGCATCGACCGGCGCTCGCGATCGTCGACATCCGGATGCCGCCCAGCCACACGAGCGAAGGCCTCGACGCCGCCCGCGTGATCCGCGAGGAGCTTCCGGAGACTGCCATCCTCGTCCTCTCCGCACATGTTCAGGTCGAGCAGGCCACGGATCTGCTCGCCAGCGGCGAACGCAGCGGTTACTTGCTCAAGAGCCGGGTCACCAACGTGGACGAGTTCGTCGCGACGCTCGAGCGGATCGTCGAGGGAGGGTCGGTGGTCGACCCCGCCCTCGTCCAGGAACTCTTCGCCGCGCGACGCGCCCAAGACCCGCTCGAGGTTCTGTCGCCGCGCGAACGTGAGGTGCTCTCGCTCATGGCGGAGGGGCGCTCGAACGCCGGAATCGCCCATCAGCTCTGGATCACGGAGGGGACGGTCGAGAAGCACGTCCACAGCATCCTCACGAAGCTGCGGCTACCGGCCACCGAAGACGACCAGCGCCGCGTCCTCGCCGTGATCACGTTTCTGGACGCCCGCTAGCACCTTCATCAGCGCGGCCATCGGCAAGCCGGCGGATCGCGTCAGCCGACAGCTCCGCCTTCGGCAGGTAGCCGGCCGCCGGGCTTTCGGCGGCGAGCTCGGCCACCTCCTCCTCGGAGCGCGTAGAGATGAGGATCACGGTGGCTCTCTCCCCGACGCCGTCCTCGGCGAGGCGTCGCGCAAGGTCCAAGCCGCTCTCCTGGCCGAGCGTGATGTCGACCAGGATCACGTCGGGTCGTAACGCGTCCGCCTGCTGGACGGCCTCCGCGCCGTTCGTGGCGAGGCCGGAAACCGTGAGACCGTCGCGCTCGAGGAAGGCTCGCGCCGCCTCGAGAAACGCAGGGTTGTCGTCGACGATCAGGCAGTGAATCGACATCTGCTCAGCGTCTCTGCCGCCCCGCTCCGACGCATTGCGGCTAGCGGGAATCCGAGGAGATCGGCTAGTAGCCGTAGCCGCCGCCCGAGCTCGAGCCGGACACCAGGGTCCCCGCCGGAGAGACGGCATACCAGTTCGCGCCGAAGGCATTGACGCCCTCGCCCTTCGTGTCGCCGGGCTTGTGGTCTCCCTCGAAGAGATAGAGAGGGTGGCCGTTGTAGGTGATCTGCGAGGTCCCGTCCGACCGCTTGGTGGTTCCGACCATCGAGGCGTCGGCGCCCGTACCTTCCGTCGGCGTGCCGCTCACCTTGAGCGGCGGCCAGTTCTTGGCGCATTCGCCGCTGCAGGCGCTCCGCGTTCCGGAGTCCTTCTGGAAGAGGTACAGGGTTCGGCCTTGCGAGTTGACGAGGATGTCCCCGAGCCCGGTGTTGGTGACCCCGATGGTCGCGGATCCACCGTTCGAAGTCGTCGGGGGTGAGGCGCTCGAGTTGCCCCCGCCGCAGGCGGCGAGGGCGAGCGCGACGATCGGGATCGCCGCGAAGCTCGTGAGAAAACTGATCGACCTGCTGCGAGTCATGCTTGCTCCCTTCGTTTGGGCATGCACTGATGGTCGAGGTCACGTGGGCCGCTGTCTGCCCCGGCAGCAGCAATCGTCTGCCCAAACGAACCGCAATCACGCGTTCCGGCTCGCCCCCAGGCGGATTTGCCGCCGGCTGCGAAGACAGGCAGCTCCCCCGACGCCAAGTGGCGGAGCCATGAGGCCTGCTCGTCTGCACCCGGCTTACACTCGCCTCATTCAGCGACGCCGGATCAGTGCGACTCAGTCATTCGCATCCGCAGTGCTCACCCTCGTGGTGTTGGCGGCGGCGCCTGCGGCCGAGCCCGCGGCGAGCAAGACGATCCGCGTGCGGAACGACACACAGTTTCAAGCCGCCGTCTCCAGGCTCGCGAGCTCGGGTGGCACGATCCGCCTCGAGCCGAACTTCTACCGTACGCTCGTCGTGCCGCCGCGATCTGAGCGCCGGCTGCGCATCGTCGGGAGGCCGGGCGTGCGGATCGAGCGGATGGTGTTCGATCGCACGAAGCACGTGTCGCTCGCCAGAGTGAGGATCTCGCCGCGAACGCAGCACGCGATCGTCGAGATCAACGAGTCCAAGCACATCGACCTGGACGACCTCGTTGTCACCGCGCGGGGAACCCGTCTCTCCGCATCGGTGACGGCGTGGGCTTCGCGCTACGTCACGATCCGCCGCAGCACTTTTACGCATTGCGGGGATCGCTCAGTCGAGTGGTCGAACTGCCTCATGGTCTTCCGGCGGACGCAGCACGTCACCGTCGAGGACAACTGGTTCCACGACTGCTACGGCTGCGATTTCATCCACGGGCGGTTCGGCTCCCACCTGACGATCCGGCGCAACCGCTTCGAGCGGGCCCTCCCGTGCCGTTTCCGACTCCTCGGCCGCGCGCGCTGCGGCCACCAGGACCTGATCGAGCTCTTTGCGGGTCGATGGCTACGCGTCGAGCGCAACCGCTTCGGCGTCTACAAATACGGCGGCGCGCAGCTGTACCTGACGGGGCCGATCGAGCACGTGTCGATCGCCAACAACGTCTTCGTCGGGACTGATCCCCGCCTCCCGGGGTATCGGTCGCGGATGGCGCTCATCATCGGCGCAAAGGGCTCCGATCGCCTCCCGCGCTTCGTCGAGGTCGTCAACAACACGATCCTGACGGGCTTCAAGCGAATCGACGGCTATGCGGGCTCGCTGCGCATCAGCCGCGCCTACCGGTATGGGGGCTACTCACGGCGCGTGCGGCCTCTGATCGTCAACAACGTCATCGGCCTCCTGCAGACGTACGGCCGTGTCTGCCTCGGCGTACGCGGATCGATCTCCAACGTCGTCGTCCACGGCCATCGGTGTTCCCGTTCAGATGGGGTGGGTCGGGTGTACCTCGACCGGCGAGGCCGTCCGACGGCGCGGTCGCAGCTCTTGATCGATACGGCGAACCGGAGACACGCCCCGAGCTCCGACATGACCGGACGTCGCCGCGGCAACGCTCCGGACATCGGCGCGTACGAATACGGAATCAATCGGCGCCGAGGATGACAAGGCGCGACTCCTGGCCGCGCAGAATGCCGCCTACAAGGCGACGGGCGCCGCGTGGCGCGGGCTCAACCCCGAGGGCGTGGCAGGTTTTGGCTATCCGCGGAGGCCGCGGACTTCGTACGCTGCGACCGGGCGAGAGAAGCCTTTGAGCTCGAGCTCGCCCGCGGGCGCGGTCTGGACGGCCTCTTCTACCGCGGCATAGACGTGCTGGCCGACCAGGATCTGGCCCGCCGCTGCCTGGGTACTGAGCCGCGAG
>DASSXA010000063.1:0-9564 GCA_035704315.1 Gaiellaceae bacterium | reverse complement strand
CGAAGCCAAGGAAGGAGCCGCCGTCGCATTTCTGTTCGCGCTCGCACTGCTTGCGTCCGGCCTCTCGTCGTCCTCCGTCGGCACGATGGCCGGGCAGGTCGTGATGCAAGGGTTCATCAACCGCCAGATCCCCCTCTTCCTGCGCCGGGCGATCACGCTCGCGCCTGCGCTCGTGGTCGTCGCCGTCGGGATCGATCCCTCGCGAGCGCTCGTGATCAGCCAGGTCGTCCTGTCGTTCGGGATCCCGTTCGCGCTCGTGCCGCTGATCTGGATCACGAGCCGCCGCGATCTGATGGGAACGCTGGCCAACACCAAGCTGACAACCGCCGTCGCGGGCGCTATCGCGACCGTGATCATCACGCTGAACGTCGTGCTGCTTGCAGACCTCGCTCTGGGCTAGGGGCGAACGGGCTCCGCCGATTCAGCCGAGCGGTAGAGCGCCTCGATCGTCCTCGCCTGTCCCAGGGCGTCCTCACGCCCCAGGAGCGGCCTGCCCTGACCCCGGATCGCGTCGCTCATGTTGTCGAGCTCGAGACGGTAGGAATCGACGGGCTCGAGCTCGATCCGCTCGGTGCCATCGTCGCGCCGAAGCTCGATCACCGGTGTTCGGCTGTGGAAGGGGTCGTCGAGGAAGAGCGAGCCCTCGTCGCCGATTGCTTCCAGCTCGTCCCGCGTGGGCATTCGGAAGCCGCAGTCGAACTGACTGACGACACCGCCTGGGAATCGCAGCGTTCCGTGGAAGCGCACGTCTACGCCAGAGGGCCCGACGACCTGCTCGCCGTAGACGCGCTCGGGCTCGCCCGCGAGCAGACGCGAGCTGTTGACGCAATACGCGCCCACGTCCATGAGGGCACCTCCCTCGACGTCTGAACGCAGCCGGACGTTTTCGTCGTCGTAGAGGGAGAACCCGAACGCGGCGCGGATGTTCTGCAGCGTCCCGATGGAGCCGCCTTCGACGAGCTCGACCAGCTTGGCCGTCTGGGGGTTGTGGCGGTACATGAACGCCTCCATCACCACGAGGTCGCGTTCGTCCGCGGCGTCGAACAGCTCTTCGGCGTCAGCAGCGCGGCGCGTAAGCGGCTTCTCGACGAGCACGTGTTTGCCCGCGTCGAGCGCGCGGAGCGACCACTCGACGTGCATCGAGTTCGGAAGCGGGTTGTAGATTGCCTCGACGTCCGGATCCTCGAGCAGCGCCTCATAGGTCCCGTATGCGCGGGGAATCCCCCACTCGCGCGCGTACTCCTCGGCCCTCTGCTGATCGCGGCTCGCCACGCCGACGAGGTCGGTCTTCGGCGACTCCTGCGCGGGCGGGATCACCAGCCGGTTGATGTGCGCGGTCGAGAGGATCGCCCAGCGGACGGGCTCGTAGCTCACAACCTGGTCAGCGGCCGGCGGCGGCCTGGCGGCGGCGCAGCACGGTGTCGAGCGTCACCGCGGAGAGCAGGATGACGCCCGTCGTGATGAGCTTGATCGAGTCGGCGTAGCCGACGAGGTCGATGCCGTTCGCGACAATGGCGATGATCAGGCCGCCGAAGAGTGCGCCGCTCACCCGGCCTCGGCCGCCGAAGAGGCTGACCCCGCCGATCACGGCCGCCGAGATGGCGTCGAGCAGGATCGTGCCGCTACCCGCGGTCAGGTCGACCGAGTTCAGCCGCGAGGCAAAGATCACGCCGCCCATGGCCGCCATCGCGCCCGAAATCATGAAGACCGTGACCCGGATGAACTTGACGTTGATGCCTGCACGCCGGGCCGCCTCTGCGCTGCCGCCGACGGCGTAGACGTGACGGCCATAGGTTGTGCGCCCGGCGATGTAGGCCGCGCCGACGACGAGAGCGAGCATGATCAACCCCACCAGAGGAACACCGCGCGATCGGTTGCACACCGCGACTGCGGCGAACACGAGCGCGCCGTAGAAGAGCACGCGAACGGCGGTTAGAACGACGTTCCCAGTGGCCAGGCCCGCGCGCCGCCGGCTCACGTACGTGCCAAACGTGGCTGCGGCGTACCCGACGGTGAAGATAATCGCAATCGCCCAGCCCTGATTCTTTGAGAGCACGTAGTTGGCGACGTTGTTGATGTAGGCGTCCTGGATCCCGATTACGCCCTCGGTCCCGAGCTGGCGCAGGATCACGCCCTGCCAGATCAGCAGTCCGGCGAGGGTGACGACGAACGACGGCACGCCGATGAACGCAACGAACGACCCCTGCAGCGCTCCAATCGCAGCGCCGACTGCGATCGCAGCCGCAATCGCGACGAGCCCCGGATACTGGTGTCCCGAGTCCGGCACCTGCAACTCGGCGACCACGACGCCTGCCAGACCGCTGACGTAGCCGATCGAGAGGTCGATCTCGCCGATGAGCAGGACGAACACGACTCCGATTGCGATCACCGTCACTCCGGCCATCTGGCCGATCAGGTTCGTGAAGTTGACCGCGCTGAAGAAGACGTCGCTCTTCGACGTGAAGTACAGCGTGATGCCGATCAGCCCGAGGATGACCGGCAAGCTGCCGACGTCCCCACCCTTGAGCGCGTCCCAGCGCGCGCGCAGGACGGCGCCCAGGCTGTCGCCCGTTGCCGCTGCCTGGACCTCAGCGGGCGCTGCGGTGCTCATGAGCCGACCTCCGCCTCCTCCGGCGCGGCTTTCCCAAATGTGATCGCCTGCACTATCTCCTGCTCGTTGGTCTTCGCCCTCTCGTAGACGCCGACATTGCGGCCGAGGCGAAGGACGGTGATGCGGTCGGAAACCTCGAAAACGTCGACGAGGTTGTGCGAGACGAAGACGACGGCGATCCCCTGGTCGGCGAGCCGCCTCACGAGCGCCAGCACCTGCTGGGTCTGTGCGACCCCGAGCGCGGCGGTGGGCTCGTCGAGGAAGACGACGCGGTTGTTCCACATCACCGCCCGAGCGACCGCCACCGACTGGCGCTGCCCGCCCGAGAGCGTCGCGACGGGCTGCCGAACGGATCTGATCGTGGTGACCGCCAACGAGGAGAGCGTCTCGGCCGTGCGCTGTTCCATGGGGGCCTCCTTGAGGCGGAACAGCAGATCGTGCTCCTCGCGCCCGAGGTACATGTTCTGGACGACGTCGAGGTTGTCGGCGAGCGCGAGATCCTGGTAGACGACCTCAATCCCGAGCTTTGCCGCATCCTTGGGCCCGTGGATGGTCACCCGCTCACCCTCGAAGAGGATCTCGCCGCTGTCGGTCGAGTTGATCCCCGCGACGCACTTGATCAGCGTGGACTTGCCGGCGCCGTTGTCCCCGACGAGGGCCATGACTTCTCCGTCGCGGACCTCGAAGTCGACCTCGTTCAAAGCCTGCACCGCGCCGAAGCTCTTCGAGACGTCGCGGAGCTCGAGAATCGGGGGTGGTGGCTGGGCGCTCACCGGCGGTTTGTATCACGCTGGAGGCGCCCCGAAGGGCGCCTCCAGACGTCGATAGTTGTTACTTGCAGTACTTCTTGTACTGCCCGACACACACCTGGCTCTTCTTCAAGAACCCGTCCTTGAAGAGCAGCGTGTAGTTCTTCTTCGTGATCCAGACGGGTGTCAAGAGGATCGAGGGAGTGCCGCTGACCTTGCCGTTCACGCCCGCGACCTTCCTGCCCTTGACGAGCGCGATCGCGGCCGCTGCGGCGGCGTTCGCCTCCCTACGTACGGACTTGTAGACCGTCCCGCTCTGCCAGCCCGCCAGGATGAACTGGACACCTGTCGGTGTCGCGTCCTGGCCGGTGAGGGGGATCGGCTTGAGCCCGTGTGCCTTGAGCGATGCGATGACGGCCCCGGCGAGGCCGTCGTTCGCCGCGATCGAGGCGTCGACCTTGTTGCCGTTCCTGGCCAGGATCTGATCGAAGATCCGCCGCCCCTTGATCGGATCCCAGTCAGTCCACTGGTCGCCGCCTTTGGCCTTCTTGAACGTGCCGTTCTTGTAGAGCGGGCTCAGGATCGAGTCGTAGCCCTGCTTGAACAGCTTCGCGTTGTTGTCCTTGATGTCTCCGTTCAGCTCCGAGACGACCGGCTTGCTCCCGTACTTGCCTTTCGCCTTGAGCCCCGCAACGAGGCCCGCTCCCTGGAGCTTGCCGACGCGCACGTTGTCGAAGGAGACGTAGTACGACGCCTTGCTGCCGACGACGAGGCGGTCGTAGTCGATGACCTTCGCGCCGCGGCTCACCGCGAGGTTGGTGATCGCGATGCCCGAGGCGGGGGTCAGCTGGTCGAGCAGGATGACCTTGGCGCCCTGGGCCAGGCACTGCTCGGCCTGCGAACGCTGCTTCTGCGCGTCACCGAGCGCGTTCAGGACCGACGCTCCAACGCCGGCCGTTTTGAACGCCGACTTCAGATACGGCGCGTCGAAGAGCGTGTACCGCGTCGATGACTTCGTATCCGGCAACAAGGCACACACCTGGATTGACGCGGCCTGCGTGCGGGCGGGGCCCGTCGACCGTGCCGACGCGCCTGCGGCCAGAACGCCGACGAGGGCGAGAGCCGCCACCGCGAACGCCCACTGCTTTTTTCTCATGTACTCCTCCTTCAAGCGGGGTAAGGTGGCGTAATACTACTCCTCTAGTGCATTAGTTCAAAAAAGCCTCGCGGCTACGAGACCGGGAACTTGCGCACCCTCGAGCTGCCCTCGTAGCGAGTGCGAGTGGTGAGGTACGGCCTGACGTTGCGGCGGGTGACGAAGTGCAAGCCCGTGTTCGTGTCGGCCGGAGCGACTAGCCCGCCCGTGTACTTGGCGAGGAAGAGCTGGAAAATCGGCAGGAACCCCTGGAGATAAGGCTGCTGGTCGATCGTGAAGTCGAGATGGCGGTCGGCGATCGCGCGGAGAGTCCCCGGCAGCAGGTCGTAGCCGCCGGCCCGCACGCCTCGCTTGGCCAGTCCGTACTTCCGCATCACTTCTGCGACGCCCTGTGTCGAGCCGCCGTCGACCGCGAACATCCCGCGGAGCCCTTTGTGCGCGCGGTAGGTGGCTTCGATTCGAGCCCGCTCCGCGCGGACCTTCGGCCCGGTCGCGACGATCTTCGTCCGGATCGGCTTGCCCGAGTCGCGGATCGCGTCGAGCGCCCCGTCGACCCGAGGCTGAATGTTCAGCTGGCCCGGCGTAGCGATGAAGATGAAGACGTCGCCTTCGCCGACGAGCTGCGCAACCCGCGCGCCGAGCTTGAGGCCCGACTGGTAGAGATCCTGGCCCACGTACGAGAGACGCTGGTTTCCACGGCCCCCGTCGGCGTTGTACGAGACGACCGGAATCCCGCGCTTCAACGCCTCGGACGTGGCGACGTTGAACGCCCTCGGCTCGATGAGCGATACGGCGATGCCGTCGGCCTCGAACCTGATCGCCCGGCGCATCGCGGCGAGCATCTCGCCCACGTCACTCCGCCTCGATCCCCTCCACTCCGCTCTCACTCCGTAGAGCGAGCAGGCGTCCTGAATCCCGTACCAAGTCGGGACGAAGAACGGATTCGTCGTCGCGTGGTTCACGAAGACAAACCGCCAGCGCGGATGCGGCCTGAGGAAACCGGTAGACGCTTGCTCGGTGAGCGCGGCCGACGCTTCCTCCGTGAGCGCCGACGGCAAGGAGACGCCCGCGGCGGCGAGCCCGAGCCGGCGGAGCAGCTCCGAGCGGTCGAGCGAGTCCGGGCTCACGCGGGCGTTCGCTGGACGAGCCGGAGCGTCGCGATGACGATCAGCGCGGCGAGGCCGAGGAAGATCCCCGCCTCGATCGCCTGGAACGTCCAGAACCGGTCGGCGGGCTGGAAAGAGACAGCGCGCCGCCAGCCGAGCGCGATCAGGTACTCCTGGACATCGATGCGCGCTGCCTGTGCATGCTCGATCGCGAGGTTCTCCCTCGCTGCGGAGATCTGGCGCCCGAGGGCGTCGACGAGCGAGTTGCTGAGCACCCAGTCGTGCGCGTGCGTGTTCGGCGTCAACCCCGTCGCAGTGTCGTGCTCAGGAGCGAGATACCGCGGACGGAGGAAGGTCGCGACCGCGAGGCGAGCGGCCACGAACGCCGCAAGCGCAGCCGTCATCGCCGGGACCGTCCGACGGAGGAGCGCCCCGGAAAACACGCCGAGTGCGAGCGCGAACACGGCATAGGCCGGGACGACCACCCCTTCGAGCTCGAAGCGGCTGGGGCTCATGCGCCCGTCGAGCCGGTCGAACGGCAGCCGCCACCACATGACGATGAGGCTGAGCGCGAGCGCACCGAGCACCGTCGCGGCCGACAGCAGCAGAGTCTGCGAGAGCAGCCAGCGCCGCCGGGTGATCCCCTGCGTCCACGCGAGCCGGTACGTCCCATGTTCGAGCTCACGGGCCAGGAGCGGGGCCCCGACGAAGACCGTGATCAGCGCGGGGAGGAAGACGAGGTAGCGGGCGACGAGGACGAGAGTGTCATTCTCACTCTGGAAGTGTCGGACGATGATCTCGCAGCCCGAGCGCGAGGCCGGCGGTAGGCACGACGCGACGTCCTGCTGGTCGAACGCGGCGCGGATCCCCGGCCCGGTGGCGAGCGCCAGGAGGGCGACCGCCAAGAGCACTGTTCCGCCGGCGATGAGCTGGATGCGGTTCTGCCGCCAGGTCACCCATGCCATCGCAGACGCCTCCGTTCCTGGGGCGCGGGCTTCGGGAGCCGCTCGGGGGCCATGTAGGCGAGCAGCAACTCCTCCAGCCCGATCTGGTCGACCGACCACGTGGGATCGGCCACCGGCGCCGACAGCCGGGCGAGAAGCGTCATCTGCCGGCCGCTGTGCCGCTCGCGGACGATCTCGCTGACGCCGCCGATCCGCCCCAGCGGGCGGCTGCTGCCCGTGAGCAAGCGGTGCGAGGCGAGCAACTCCTCGACGTTTCCTTCGAGCCGGACGCCGCCGTCGCTGAGGAGGACGATGTGGTCGGCGATCCGCTCGAGGTCGGCGACCACGTGCGAGGCGACGACGACCGTCGCGCCCGTCTCCGCCACGCCGTCCATCAGCATCTGGAGGAACTCACGACCCGCCTTGGGATCCAGGCGCGCGAACGGTTCGTCGAGCAGGAGCAGCCGCGGACGCTTTCCGAGCGCGACAGCGAGAGCGAGGCGCGCCCGCTCGCCGGCCGATAGCGCCGACACGCGGCTGCCCGAGGCCAGTCGCGCAAGCGAGCCCGTTGCCACCGAAGCATCCCAGTGGGCGTTCATCTTCCGGGCGAAGTCGAGCGTCTCACCGACGGTGAACGAGCGATACAGGGGCGCGTCCTGCGCGACATAGCCGATCTCACCGAGTGCGTCCGGATCGCGCCAAGGATCGCGGCCGAGCACGGTGATAGCGCCCTCCGTCGGAGCGAGCAGCGCGACCGCGAGCGAAAGGAGTGTGGACTTCCCCGCGCCGTTCGGTCCCGCGAGCCCGACGATCGCCTGCTCGGGGATCGAGAGCGTGCAGTCGCGAACGGCCCAACCTCGGCGAAACCGCTTCCCCAGAGCACGCGTCTCCAGCGCAGCGGTCATGCGACCCTTCGAACCAGCGCCTCCCGGAGGGTGGTCGAGATCAGGGCGCGGATGCTCTCTTCGTCGAGGCCGGCCTGTACAGCCGCGGCCAGCCAGCGCTCGAGCTCGAGCCGCAGGGCATCGTAATGCTGCAACGAGGGCGGGGCGAGAGTGCCGATGATGAAGGTCCCCCGACCCGGACGCGCCGCGACGAGGCCCTCGCGCTCGAGATCGCGGTACGCCTTGGCGACTGTGTTGGGGTTGATCGCGAGATCGGCCACGACCTCGCGAACGGTAGGCAGCTTGTCGCCGACGTCGAGGAGGCCCAGACGGAGGGACTCCTTGACCTGCTGCACGATCTGGAGATAGGTGGCCACGCCGGAACGCGCGTCGAGGTGAAACTCGATCATCGTCGCCTGATTGTACGCTGCGCCGTCGCAAACTCGGCCACACTTCCCCGATCACGGCTCGCTCTCTAGACGTCTTCCCGGTATCGGCGGCCGTCGCGAACGGCGAGCTGACGGTCGGCGGAATGCGTGCTTCTGCGCTCGCGGACGAGTTCGGGACTCCGCTCGTCGTCTACTGCGAGCAGACGCTGCACTCGCAGGCCCACGCCTACCTCGACGCTGCTCCCGAAGCGCTTGTCGCGTACGGCGTGAAGGCTTTTCCGAACCTCTCGGTGCTTCGTCTCTTCGCCGAGGAAGGCCTGGGCGCCGACGTCTCGACCTTCGGCGAGCTGACCTTCGCGCTTCGTGCCGGCGTCCCGGGCGAACGGATCGTCGTGCACGGGAACAACAAGAGCGAAGAGGAGCTCCAAGCCGCGGCAGAGGCCGGCGTCGCCTTCGTCGTGCTGGATGCGCTGGACGAGGTGGAGCGGGCGGCGGCCGCGGGCGTCTCGCGCGTGCTGGTCCGCGCCACTCCGGGGATCGACGCGGAGACGCACGAGGCAATCAAGACCGCACACCACGGCTCGAAGTTCGGACTGCCGCCGGAGCAGACGCTGGAGGCCGTCGCGCTTGCCCGAGACGCCGGGCTCGACGTCGCCGGGCTCCACGTGCACATCGGCTCTCAGCTCCTGGAGACCGGTGCAGCGCGGATGACGGTCGATTGGCTGGCCGGCTTCTCGGCCGAGTGCCGCGCCGAGCTCGGCTGGACGCCGAGCGTCGTCGACCTCGGCGGCGGCCTCGGGATCCAGTATGTCGAGGACGACGCTGCTCCGGCCGCCGGGCAGTTCGTCAGTGCGCTCATCGAGCGTGTCTCGCGTGCGTGGCAGCTGCACGACCTGCCCATGCCGCAGCTGATCTTCGAGCCGGGCCGTTCACTCGTCGGGCGGGCGGGAATGACCCTCTACCGCGTCGGCGTCGTCAAACGGGCGAGCGAGAAGACCACGTATGTCGCGATTGACGGCGGCATGTCGGACAATCCGCGGCCGCAGCTCTACGGCGCGCAGTACACGGCTCTGCTGGCAAACCGCCCGGGCGACCCCGCGAGCGGCGTCTTCTCGATCTGCGGAAAGCATTGCGAATCCGGCGATGTCCTCATCGAGCGCGTCGAGCTGCCCGTGCCACGGCGCGGAGACCTGCTCGCAGTCCCCGCCACCGGGGCGTACACGCTCGGCATGGGGTCGAACTACAACGGCGTTCCGCGACCGGCGGCCGTGCTCGTTTCAGACGGTGAGGCGAGGGTCGTCCGCAGACGCGAGACCGTCGAAGATCTGCTCGCATTCGAGGCGTACCCGAACGGGCTTGACTCCCGCGAATCCGTGTGAGACGGTGCCTCCGTCAAGTCCTGTGGGCCTCCGGGTTCGCAGGACTTGGCTTATTTTCGGCCGCTACCTACCCCGCAGTTCCACGCCGGTTCGACAGGTCGAAGGCGTCGACCGGGCCCCACGGCCCCATGTGCGGAGCCACCGCCTCGAGGTCGTCGAGCACAGCAGTCCCGAAGAGCCGGTCGACGAGGCTTCGGTGGGTCGGCGTGACGATCATCGTCAGTGCCGAGAGGAAGGCGGCGCCGGCGACGACGTACGACGCATTGAGCACGTACGTCGACGTGCTGTCGAGGTGGCTGGGCTTGTCGAAGCTCGTCGACCATTGGATCACGACATAGACCGCTGC
>DASSXA010000006.1:0-3215 GCA_035704315.1 Gaiellaceae bacterium | reverse complement strand
TCCAGAGTGAAGCGAAGAGCCGCGTACATCGGGGACTCGATACCGGTCACGCAGACCTCGCCGTCGCCCTGCGCGGCATGGGCATCTCCGCAGCTGAAGAGCGCTCCCTCTACCTGCACCGGCAGGAAGAGCGTCGTCCCGCGGACGAGCTGCCGCGTGTCCATGTTCCCGCCGAAGGTCCCGGGGGGCATGACCGCCTGCTGGCTCGCGTCTGCGGGACAGACCCCCATCGTTCCCAAGAAGGGTGCGATCGGGATCGCGATGTCCTCGCGTAGGTGCGTGACTTCGCCGCCCGTCAGGTCGAAGATCTTCAGGTAAGGATCAGGGAAGTCGTCGGGAAGCAGCCCCAGCTCGGGAAGAATCGCCGTCCAGCCCCAGCCGAGCGTGTGCAGGTCGAGGATCTCGATCGCGAGCGTGTGACCCGGCTCCGCACCCTCGACCGCGATCGGCCCCGCAAGCGGGTACACCCGGTCCCAGTCGATGTCCAGATCCGCCGCGGTCGACCCCGGCGTGATCTGGTTGTCGCTGACGTCCCGCGTCTGCACGACCACGGTGTCGCCGCTGGCAATCGTGAGTACCGGCTCGTTGGCGACATCCCAGGTGAAGTGCACCCGGTCCGCAGGAAAGTGGTGGGTTCGTCCTTCCACTCCTATCGCCGGCAGGACGCTCTCGGCCATGACTCCTCCCTTCCCGCTGGGTCCACATCGAAGCTACACCACTCTGGGGTCGCCTGCCTCACGCGAAGTAAAGAGGGGCGGCGGGCCGGAGCCGCCGCCCCTCCATGACTAGCTGACTCGGAAGCTGCCTTTCATGATGCTCGAGTGCGGATCGCAGACGTAGCGATACGTGCCGCGCTTGAGCTTCAGCGTCACCGACTTCATGCCCGTGAAGGACACGCTCGTGATCACCTTGTTCACGCCAGGCCCGCTGAGATGAAAGTCGTGGCTCGACGATTTGTCGCTGATCTGGAACTTGTACGGAACGCCCGCTTTGAGCGACGTCACCTTCTTGCCGCCACTCGCCAACGAGATGGTGAATCCCGGGCCAACGCTTCCTTTGATTACCTTGGGCGCGCCGGAAACGGGCCCGGTCAGCACCAACGCGGCCATGAGGACGCCCACGGCGACCAGTGAGAAACGAATCATGTCTTGCTCCTTTCGCGCCTTCTTGACAACGGCCGAGAGCCTGGCCGTCGCAAAGGCCCGGGCGCTTCTGGCAATGCCCTAGTAGGGCCCCTAGGTCCGCGGTCCAGGGCTTCCACAGAAGCGCCTGACTGCCGTCCGCCCCGAGCATCGAGGGCACACGACAGGAAAGGAGCAACAGTGCAAGCCTTATTCGACTTCTTCACAGACAGAAGCAAAGACAGCGCTCACCGTCGGTGGGCGCTCGT
Organism: Gaiellaceae bacterium; assembly: GCA_035704315.1. Classification (GTDB taxonomy): domain Bacteria; phylum Actinomycetota; class Thermoleophilia; order Gaiellales; family Gaiellaceae; genus JACDAN01. The sequence continues at coordinate 1,825 of DASSXA010000006.1, read as the reverse complement.
TGTCCTGGCGGCACTCGCGGCCCTTTTGTTCTTCCTCGCCTACTCGCCCGGCTCGGCCTACAGCGCAATGGGCAAGCCACCGCACAAGGCCAAGAAGAAGCACAAGCAGCCCAAGGTCAAGGCATTCGTCTACCGCGGCCAGCTCAACGTCCTGGGCACGGCCCGGGGCGACCGGATCACGCTCCGGCTGAAGCCCGGGAACCCGTCGCGGCTCGAAGTCGCAGTTGGCGGCTATGCCGACTTCAGCTTCAAGCGCTCGAGGTTCAACCGCATCGTCGTCCATGCCGCACGCGGTAGCGACGCGATGACGATTGACGAGAGCTACGGCGTCTTCACCGATAAGGAGGCCACGCGCCTCTACGGCGACGCCGGCTCCGACCTCGTCCTGGGCAAGGGCTCGAAGGCCGCCGAGAAGTTCGACTTCGCGGCGGAGCCCCACCGGCTTAGGTACGCCCGGAACGGCAACGCAGTTCGCATCGCAGGAGTCGAGCGCTTCGATCTCCTGGCGCGAGGCGGCACCGACGACGTCGTCGCGAACGACCTGGCGGGAGCCGGTCTCGCCAAGCTCAACCTCGACCTCGCAGCTGACGGCGCGGCTGACGTTGTCAACATCAAGAGCTCGTCAGCAGCAAACGAGCTCCGGGTTGGCGGCGCAGTCGAGGTCAGCGGCCTCGGCGCGCTCGTCAAGCTCTCCCGCGCCCAGCCGGCCAACGACAAGCTGAACATCGACCCCGGCGCGGGCAGCGACCGCGTCATCGTCGAAGGGACATCGGGGAACGACTCGCTCAGCGTTCTGGCCTCCGCAACGCCGGGCCACATCAGCGTTTCGGGCGGCCCCGGCGGTCTGCCGCTGGACATCGCCAACTCGGAGGCGCTCGAGATCGACTCTCTCGCCGGCAACGACACGCTCAACGCCGGAGTCGGGCTCGCCGCGCTCACCCAGCTGACGCTGGACGGCGGAGCGGGCAACGACACGATCAACGGCGGCGATGGGAACGACACCCTGCGCGGCGGGAGCGAGAACGACTCGATCGACGGCAACCGCGGGGACGACACGGCGTTCCTCGGAGCCGGCGACGACTCATTCACCTGGGATCCCGGTGACGGGAGCGACCGGGTGGAAGGTGAAGCCGGCACCGACACGCTGGTCTTCAACGGCGCCGGTGTCGCGGAGAACTTCGACTTCTCTGCGAACGGCAACCGACTGAAGTTCTTCCGCAACGTCGCGAACATCACGATGGACGTCGACGACACGGAGCGTGTGGATCTGCGCGCGCTCGGCGGCGTCGACAACACGGTCGTGAACGATCTGTCGGCGACCGACGTGAAGAACATCGTCCTCGACCTGGCCACCGATGGCGCCGCCGACACAACCACGATCAACGGCACCAACGGGAACGACAACGTCTCGATCGCGCCGAACGCAGGAGCGGTCGACGTCACCGGTCTCGCCGCGTCGTTGAAGATCGAGCGCTCGGAGGCCGCAAATGACCTCCTGAACGTCAAGGCGCTCGGCGGCAACGACACAGTCAGCGGCAACATCGGGCTCGCGGCCCTGATCAAGCTCAGCATCGACGGCGGCGCCGGCAACGACACGATCAACGGCGGCGATGGGCCCGAGGTCCTGCTCGGCGGCGACGGCGACGACGCAATCGACGGCAACCGCGGCGACGACACGGGTCTCTTGGGACCCGGCGACGACTCGTTCCGCTGGGATCCGGGCGACGGCAGCGACGTCGTCGAGGGCCAGGACGGCAGCGACACGCTCCGCTTCAACGGGGCCGGAGTCGCCGAGAACTTCGACGTCTCTGCCAACGGCCAGCGC
>DASSXA010000370.1:0-3923 GCA_035704315.1 Gaiellaceae bacterium | reverse complement strand
TACGACGTCACCGACGAGCAGGCCCTCGAGACCCTCCTCGACGACTTCGATGACGTGATCGGGCTCGACCGGCTGCGCGCGCTCCACGTCAACGACTCGCAGACGCCACTCGGGTCGAACCGTGACCGGCACGCGAACCTGCTGGAAGGAGAGATGGGTAAGAAGCTCTCGGTTTTCCTCGGCAGCGCGCGGCTCCAGAGCCTGCCGGCGGTGGTCGAGACGGAAGGTCAGGCCGGAAAGGGCCCCGACGTCGAGGAGATGCGTCGGCTTCGGTCGCTTTGGAAAGCTGGAACTAAAGCCGGCCGCACTGGCAAAGCCAGCACGGCCTCTTCTGGTCGGCGCCGCCGAGTCGGCGCCTAAGCGGAGCCCCGCACCTGCGCGAAAACGCGGAAGCTCGGCGCGCCGACCGGCAGCTCGTGGAACTCGGGGTTCACGCAACCGAGGTCGTCGGTCCGGCTGAGGTACGTGCTCTCGACCTCGGCTCGGCACATCGGCAACGGCTTTCGATTGGCCCGAACAGCACCGAAGCCCGGTGCTCGGGCTTCGGCTTCGTGGAGCAGGGCGAGGTCTATTTCGACCCCGAACACCTTCTGCATGCAGCCGACGTACGTCCGGCCGGCTTCCTCGAACGCGTAGAGGAACGGGCAGGACCGCTCGAGACACGCGGCCGGATACACAACTTTGTCGCAGTGGATCCCGCAGCGCCGGCACTGCACCTCGTCCTGTGGCCGGAGCGGAAGCTCCTGGGACGGGCGAGTGACCTCGCGGGATGCCATACCGGGATTTTGGGGCATCGATTCCGGCCCGCGCAAGACTTGACAGGCGGGTCGCTTCGCGCTAGCTGCGCAGGCGAGCGCGCAGCGCTGCCCGCGAAGCGGGCGGGGGGGAAGGGGTCTGGGGAAACCGGGCGGAGGTTTCCCCGGCTAGCCGGCGAGACGGTCGACGACGTTCAGAACGTCCATCTGGGTGAAGGCCTGGTAGTCCGGCTCGACCGGAGCCGCTCCGTCGTCCGCCCGGAACCAGAGCGCCTGCATCGTCTTCATGCCCACCCGCGACGCTCCGAACACGTCCTCCCGCAGCCGGTCGCCGACGAAGAGTGCCTCGTCTGGCGCGACGCCGAGCTCGCTCAGCGCCCGCTGAAAGATCGCGGGATGCGGCTTCCGCTTTCCGACCTCCGAGGAGAGCACGATCGCGTCGACGCGGTCGCGGATTCCTTGCCGTTCGAGGGCCGGCCGAAGGAGCCACTCCGGGCTCGCGGTGTTGGAGACGACGGCGAGCTTCAGCCCCCGGCCACGCAGGGCCTCGAGCAGGGCATGCGTCGATGCCCCGAGCGCCCAGTGCGACGACCAGACATTATGGGTCGCCTGGAGGAAGAGCCGTACGTCGTCGTCGGTGAGGTCGACACCCTGGCGCTGGAAGGACCGGGTCATCACGGCGGCGATGTCGACCTCGTCCTCGCCGCCCGGCGAAAAGAGCTCGGCCTCGTGCTCGGTGAGAAACCGCCCGAACGCCTCTGCGTCGGGCAAGCCCTCGCGCTGCATAGCCTGGAGGCCCGCGGTGTGCCCTTCGAGTGCGATCGCCTCGTCCCACTCGTCGTCCATCAGCGTCCCGCCCCAATCGAAGAGAACCGCGCGCAGCACGGCCGGTTAGGGTAGTTCCCGTGGCCAGGAGGATCCTGTGGGGCTCGCTTGCCCTTGCCCCGGCCACGATCGTCCTCCACTACACCTTGCACCCGAGCGAGGTCGTGGAGTTCATCCTTGCCGCCGTCGCGCTGATTCCACTCGCGTGGCTGATCGGCGAGGCGACCGAGCAGGCGGCTCATCACACCGGAGCCGGAATCGGCGGCTTCCTGAACGCCACCTTCGGAAACGCGCCTGAGCTGATCATCGCCCTGCTCGCCCTCAACAAGGGCCTGAACGAAGTCGTGCGCGGCTCCCTCACGGGGAGCGTGATCGGCAACCTGCTCCTCGTTCTCGGCTTCTCGCTGCTCTTCGGTGGCCGCGGCGAGCTCGATCGCGAGTCGAGCCTGATCTCCCTCGGCCTCGTCGGGCTGGCGGCGGTGCTGCTCGCCATTCCATCTGTCGCAGGCTGGCAGGGCGACCCCGAGCGGCACTCGCTCGCGCAGCTCTCGATCCCGATCTCGATCGCGCTCCTCGTCGTCTATGTCGGCGTCACGTGGTTCAACCTGCGCCGGCATCACCGCCTCCATGTGGCGGACGAGTCGCCGGACATGGCGGCCTGGAGCTTCCGCACCGCGCTGCTCGTCCTCGGCCTCGCCACGGTCGTTACGGCGTTCGTCGCGGAGATCCTCGTCGGCTCGCTCGAGGTGTTCGGCGAGAAGGCCCATCTCTCCGACTTCTTCGTCGCCGCAGTGATCGTGGCGATCGTCGGGAACGCGGCGGAGCACGGCGGAGCCGTCGTCGTCGCGTACCGGGGGCGGATCAAGCTCGCGGCCGAGATCGCGCTCGCGTCGAGCGCGCAGGTCGCCGTCTTCCTGATCCCGGCCGTCGCGCTCCTCTCGTGGCTGATCGAGCCGCTCGCCTTGTCGTTCCGGGAGGTCGAGATCGCGGCCCTCGCTGGGTCGACGATCTTCACGTTCCTCCTCGTCGTGCAGGGGCGCTCGAGCCGCGGGCGAGGCGTGGCCCTGATCGCGGCCTACGTGTTCGTCGCGGCGGCCTTCTTCGCCGCCGGCGACAGGTAGTCGGCCTACGTAGGCGCGAGCGCGCCCGTCAGCGCTCCGGGCGCGAGCTCGATCGCGCGCTCAATGTGCTCGTCGGTGACGTCCAGGTGTGTCACCGCCCGCAGGGTCGTCGGGTGAACGGTCCCGGAAAACCCCACGCCGGCCTCACGCAGGCGCGCAAGCGCTTCGACGGTCGTCAGGCCGAGCGGGCCGACGTCCAGCTGCACGAAGTTCGTCTCCACCTCATCCGGATCGACGGGCAGACCCGCCGCAGCGAGCCCCTCGGCGAGGCGCTTCGCGCGATCGTGATCCTCGGCCAGGCGGTCGACGTGATGGTCGAGCGCGTAGACGCCGGCCGCAGCGACGATGCCGGCCTGCCGCATTGCGCCGCCGAAGAAGTGCTTGTACCGGCGGGCCCGCTGCATCAGCTCCGCGGAGCCGGCGACGAGCGCGCCGAGCGGACACCCGAGCCCCTTGGAGAGGCAGATCGTGACGGTGTCCGCAGGAGCTGCGATCTCGGACGGCGGAACGTCGAGAGCGACCGCCGCGTTGAACAGGCGCGCGCCGTCGAGGTGCAGGCGCAGATCCAGTCCTCGACAGGTGTCCGCGACGGCGCGGATCTCCTCCAGGGGCCAAATGCGGCCTCCGGAGCTGTTGTGCGTGTTCTCGATCGAGACGATCCTCGTGCGCGGCGTATGCAGGTCCTCGAACGTGTTCGCGGTTGCCCGGATCTGCTCAGGAGTGAGCCGGCCACGATCTCCCGGCAGTGGGCGTGTCAGGAATCCGCTGTGCGCCGCGGGCCCGCCGAGCTCGGCGACGAGGATGTGGGAGTACTCCTCCGCGAGCACCTCGTCCCCCGGCTCGCCGTGGAGTCGCAGCGCGATCTCGTTCGCCATCGTTGCGGTCGGGACATAGACGGCCTCGTCGTGGCCCAGGAGCTCCGCAACCCGGCGCTCGAGGAGGTTGACGGTGGGATCTTCGCGCTTCTGCTCGTCACCGACCTCGGCGGCAGCGATCGCGGCCCGCATCGCCGGCGTCGGTCGTGTCGCCGTGTCGGAGCGAAGGTCGATCACGCCTGATTCCTAGCAGCGTCGCTCGGTTCGGCGCCGCGTTCGAGCAGCAGCTCGCGGAGCTCCTCGTTGCCGTTCCGCACAGCGGCGTCCATCGGCCGGAACCCGCCCTGCTGCCGCGCGTTCGGATCGGCGCCTGCGTCGAGGAGCAGCCTCGCCGTCTCGGTCGCATC
>DASSXA010000362.1:0-3052 GCA_035704315.1 Gaiellaceae bacterium | reverse complement strand
GGCTAGTTGGTGTTTCCCACGTCAAGGGCGATGCCAAACAGCAACCTGCGTGGGCATCGTGCCGAGGCCCGTGCGCGAGCATAGCTCAACGCACGGTAACCGACGTTATGTCAAGTCGGGCCGCGCGAAGCCGCTGCCCTGAGGAAGCCGAACTAGACACTTCCCTCCACCATCCCCTCGATGGCGGCTCGGAGGTCGTCGATTGTGGAATGCAGGTAGTCCTGCCGGGTATGCACTGGGGATTCCGTTGAGTCGCATCGCCCCAGCGGCAGGCTTTCGCGGGAGCGGGTTAGGCAGCTACGGGCTGGGCGCTGACTGACAGCTATTTCGGAGCCTGAGCGCCCATCCCGCACGGCGCGAGAGGTTCGTACCGACATCTGACGGGACCGCAGACGGACGCGCAGGCCCTTTTTCAGCGGCACGCTTGACGCGGCATGGGCTGCGGCCAACCCCAGCCACGCTTCGCAGCCACCGTCTATGTAGACCCCGGCCCCGGCCGAAACTTGAGCTTCTTTTCGGGGCTGTCTCTTTCGATCCGCCCAAGAGCGCATCGCAGTTAGACAGCCTGTCTAGCGAAGCCCGCGGACCTCGTACGCGGCGACGGGGCGAGCGAAGCCTTTGAGCTCGAGGTCGCCTGCGGACGCGGTCTCCGCGGCCTCCTCCACGGCTGCGAACACGCGCTGGCCGATCAGGATCTGGCGAGCGGCCGCCTGGACGCTGAGCCGCGAGGCGATGTTCGCCACCGGTCCGACGACGCCGTAGTCGTAGCGCCCTTCGAACCCGATTCGCCCGATCGTCGCGTAGCCGGCTTCAATTCCTATACCAAGCCCAAGCTCGATTCCGCGTTTGCGCCAGACCCCAGCCAGCTCTGCGAACCGCTCCTGCGCGGCGACCGCGAACCGGACGGCCTGGAGCTCGTGGTCTGCAACGGCGAGAGGATCGTTGAAGAACACCATCACCCCGTCGCCCGCGAAGTGCTCCAACGTTCCTTCGTACGTCGGCATCAGCTCGCCGAGCGCGGAGTGGTACTCGCGCAGGACGTCGAACAGCTCCTCGGGCGCCGCCGTCTCGCCGAAGGCGGTGAAGCCACGGAGATCTGAGAAGAGACAAGAGATGTACGCGCGGTGCCCGGCCAGGAGCTGCTCTCCGTCCCTGCTGGAGACGAGCTCTGCCACCTGCGGGGAGACGAACCGGGCGAGCTCCGTGCGCTGCCGCTCGACGGCCTCGATCAGGCGCGCATTCGCAACCGCGATCGCCGCCTGGTCGGCAAAGGTCTGGACGAGCGCGATGTGCTCGTCGGTGAAGGGCTGCAGTTCACGGCGGATGAGAACGACGACGCCGATGAGGTCGTCCTCGACCATGATCGGGACCGCGATCAGCGATCGGTAGCCCTCTCTAGGGCCGCCATAGGAGTATTCCGGGTCGTTCTGAATGTCCGGGATATGGACGGGCTCACGTGCCACCGCCGCCCGGCCGGCGCCCGTCGTTCGGTCGAGAGCATGGGGATGCTGTCTGTCCCACTCAACACTCTCTGCGCGGGTGTGGGACGCGACCACGTGCAGGAGCCCGCGCTCGAGAAGGTACAGGGCGCCGTAGTCGGCCCTGCAGAGCCGCTCACCTGCTTCAACCACCTCGTCGAGAACGGGCTGGATTCCCTCGCCGCGGGCGACGGCGCGGAGGACACCGCTGATCGCGCGCTGCTGTTCGCGCATGTCCTCCAGCTGGCGAGCGAGCTCGGCGTAGTCAGGGGCCACGCTGGCCATCTGGGCAGCTTAGGTACTAGACGCTCTGCACAACGAGTGCCGGAGGTTGGTCGAGGAACCGGCTCAGCCGGTTCCGAGCCGAACGCCTCTAGAGAAGGAAGTGAAGAGCGGAGCTGCTCGGCGAGCCAACTGAGTCGCGAGGCCGCTTCCCTCGGCGGAAGTCATGAAACGTCCGCCGAACATAAAAAAGTTCTGCCACCGACTGTACCCGTGGGCACCTCCGGTGGCAGAACTTTCGCCGAGCCGATTTCGCTTTCGTCCACCGATCGCATTGACTTTCGCCTTCCGGCTACAGCCTTCACGATCGGCTTCGGCCTACTCGCGTCCCGTACTCGACGCAGGCAGGACACTACGGCCCGCCCGGACAAGATTCAAGGGCCCGCAAGACCTACGGACACAAAAGTTTCCGCTCTTTGCAAACTTTTCTTTTTTCCACATTTCCACAGCCATCCGCACAACCTGTGGATAAGTCGTTTCTCGTTAGGATCTCGGCCGTGCACCTGCGCATGCCGTCGTTCAACCGGGGCCTGACGTCCTTTCTCTGGGCGTTCGGCCTTGGGCTCTACGTGTGGCTGGGCATGCTGGCCGTTGGCGTCGAGGGAGGGACCGCCTTCATCTTCGCCGCGCTCTCGGCGTGCGCGATCTTCCTCTTCGTGCGCCTCAGGGGCGAGGACGAGGTCCGCCCCGCACGCCGGCGCTCGACCTGACCAGGGACAGTCCCTGGACGCGGCTAGGGACAGTCCCTCGCGAGTCAGTACGAGATCAGCGAGTGCAGCGCGTACTTGGCGAGCCGATCGCGGCCGCCGAGGAAGGTGAGCTCGATGATGAAGTTCACTCCGACCACTTCTCCGCCCAGCTGCTCGACGAGCCCGCCGATCGCCTCGACGGTCCCTCCCGTGGCGAGCACGTCGTCGTGGATGACGACGCGGGTGCCGTTCCCGATCGCGTCGGCGTTCAGCTCGAGGGCGTTCTGGCCATACTCGAGCGCGTAGGTCGCGCTCACCGTCTCGGGCGGCAGCTTGCCCGGGCGCCGCGCGGGGATGAAGCCGCAGGGCACCTCGTTTGCGATCGCCGCGCCCAGGATGAAGCCACGAGCCTCCGCGCCGAGGACAAGATCCGGCTCCCGGTCCCGCGTCCAGGCCGCGAGATCGTCGATCGTCTGCCCAAGGGCGTCCGGGTCGCGGAGGAGCGGACTGATGTCCTTGAAGCCGACGCCCGGCTCCGGCCAGTCGGGAACCTCGCGGATGTGCGTCCTCAGATCGATCGCCATCAGGAAGAAACGACGCGGG
>DASSXA010000335.1:0-2473 GCA_035704315.1 Gaiellaceae bacterium | reverse complement strand
ACGCACGGGCTGCGGCCATGGTCAGCACCGAAGAGCGTCTCGGTTGCCGTGAACCTCAAGCCGGTTCGGGGAGATCTCTCATACCTGCGTCTTTACACGCTCGGCCACGTGACGGTGAACGCGGCCAACCATGGCGGCTGGCTGAAAATCAGCATCTTCGGCCGTTCGACCCCCTGGACCGACGGCAAGAACTCGCTCTGGATCTCGCGTCGGGGCGCCATCCTCCGCCGCGACGGCGAGATCGCCGCGATCCCGGCCACGATCGCTGCACGCGTCCGTGCGCGCTTGCCGCTGATGGACGGGTAATCCGGCCGGCCCTGCTCGAGCAACAAGGCGGCTCGTCTGCGACGGGCTCCGCGGCCCCGTCTCGGAGCTCGTCCGCCAGGTCGTCGTCGAGCTCGTCCAGCGAAAAGCTGAACGGTGCCGGACCGGCATCAGAAGTGCGACGGCCGCGAGCACGTTGTCCGGCATCTTGCCCCACAATTCGGCGCGGTCTCAGAATGAGCGACCGCAGGTACTCGACCGCGCGCTGGCAACGGCTCCGCAAAGCCGTGCTCGCCCGGTACGGCTACGTCTGCCAGATCCAGGGGCCGCGCTGCACCGGCTACGCGTCGACCGTCCACCACCTGGTGCCGAGTTCGCAGGCGCCGCACCTGTTCTGGGAGCCCCCGAACCACGTCGCCGCCTGCCGGCGCTGCAACTACGGCGACGGCGCCCACATCGCGGCCGAGAACACGCGGCAGACGATCGATTGCCTCTGCGCCCTCGTTGAAGAGCAGGAGCAGCAGATCGCGCAGATGGCCGAGAGGCTCGCCTACTACGAAGACCAGTTCCAGAAGCGCCGCGTGCCTGCGATCCACTAGCCGTGTGCTCCGCAATGCTGCATCTGACCCGGATCCAAATCGTGCTCGCGGAGTACGGTCGGCGACGGTTGCGTTCTTACAGGTATGCCGTCTGATGCGTTATCTCCTGCATGAGCGCATCCGCTAGGCATGTCTGGGGCGCGCTCGTCATCGTCTACTTCGTCTGGGGGTCGACGTACCTCGGCATCAAGGTCGTCGTCGACACGCTTCCGCCCCTCTTCTCCGCGGGCAGTCGCTTCCTCGCCGCCGGAGCGATCTTGGCCTTGGTGCTCGCTGCGCGCGGGCACAGCCTCCGCGTCACGCGCCGTGAGCTCGCGTCGAGCGCGCTCGTGGGCTTGCTGCTCCTGACGCTTGGCGTCGGCGTCGTCCACGTCGCCGAGACGCGGATTGATTCAAGCGTCGCGGCGATGATCGCCGGGACGGTACCGCTGCAGGTGGTCCTCCTGCGCTCCGCGCTCGGCGAACGGGTATCGCGGGGGATGCGCCTCGCGACGCTCGTGGGGCTCGTCGGGCTCGCGCTCGTCATCGCCCCCGGCTTCGAGGCCGGCTCCACCGCGGTCGGCCTGCTGGTGATGGTCGGAGCGACGATCTCCTGGTCGGTCGGTTCATTCCTCTCCCCACGCCTCACGGTGCCTCAAGACCCGTTCGTCGCGAGTGTGTACGAGATGGCGGCCGGCGGCGTGCTCCTCGCCCTTGGCTCACTCGCGTTCGGGGAATGGAGCGATCTCGACGGCGCAGCCTTCGCGGCAGACTCTGTCGCCGCCTGGATTTACCTCGTCCTCGCAGGCTCGCTCGTCGGATTCACAGCCTACGGGTGGCTCCTCCGCTCAGCCCCGATCTCGCTCGTCGTTACGCACCAATACGTCAACCCACTCGTGGCGATCGGGCTCGGAATGCTGCTGCTCGCGGAGCGCCCGAGCCCGCTGGCGCTCGCCGGGGCGACGCTCGTCGTCGGCGCCGTCTACGTGACCGTACGCGCCGAATCGCCGGCGCGCGCTCGCACTGCCACAGCCGTGGGAGGCGCTCGGGCAGACCAGCGCGTCTAAGGCGCGGCCGTCGAATAGCTTCGTCGGGACCCCCGAACGGGCCCTACGCGTCTGGGATGGTTCGTCGACCTAAGCGCCACAAGGTTGAGCCGCCGGTTCGTGCCTCCGTGCTCGTCCGGGGTCTTGGTCGCACGCACGCACGCCCGAAGACGGCGGGGCGGCCGTGCCACCTGCTAGGAGTGAGACTGGCAAGTTAGAGCGCATGCGTGGGCGTACGCCAGTGAAGAGCATCCAGTCTCTCGGGGCACGAGCGTCACGGCGCTTCCCAGCCGGGCATCCGTGCCCACGACTTACTACGGGACGATTGCCGGCCGATGCCCCCGTAAGCGCGTCCGCTGCGTTCCGAGGGCGCCGATCCCTCGCGTTCGGAGCCCTGCACGAAGCCCGAGAAGTGTCCGACCCACCGGGGTGGGCCCGTTAGCTCGCTACGTCGAGGGCCCGGCGGACGCGATCCCCGAGCAGCGCCAGCCTCTCGACCGGCTCGTTGCTAAACACGAAGCGGACGTGACGATCGGCGATTTCGCCGCCCCATCCGCGCATCGGCGTCGCGGCGACTTTCTCCTC
>DASSXA010000180.1:0-3959 GCA_035704315.1 Gaiellaceae bacterium | reverse complement strand
GTCGGCTGCATGCCGTCTAGCGGCGGCGGCCGGATCCCGACAGCGTTGCGTATCGTCAAGCCCGGACAACCGACCGTCCGGCGCGTGAAGACCTTCCGAGTCCGCCCTGGGGCTAGGACAGTTGCGAGCGGATGTCGCTCGCGTGAGGTCCTCGTGGATGCCTCGTTTGCATTTGCGTTCGGCACGCGCCAGCCTCCGAGCGCGAGCGTCATCGGAACTGTGAGCGGAGCTCGCAGGATCAGCGGCAGCCGCGTGATCGTCTCTGTACAGGGCGACGCCGAGCTGGGACGGATCCCAGCCGTCGTCCAGGTCCACGCCGTCTGCTCGAGGGTGCGATGACCTTCGAGCGCCCGGTCTATCTGCTGTCGCTTCTCGCCCTGGCTGCGGGCGTCGCGTTCGTCTGGTGGCTCCTGCGGCGGCGCCGGATGCGCTACGCCGTGCGCTTCACGAACCTCGAGGTCCTCGCCGCCGTCTCCGGGGGAAGCGCGTGGCGCCGGTTCGTGCCGCCGGCGATCTTCATCGCGTCGCTCGCAGCCTTGTGCGTCGCGTTCGCGCGCCCGCACGTTGACCGGATGGTGGCAAAGGAGCGCGCCGTCGTGATCCTCGTCATCGACACCTCGCGCTCGATGCAGGCGAGAGACGTGAAGCCCACGCGCCTCGGCGCGGCGCAGGAGGCGATGCGGACGTTCGTCGATCGCGCGCCAAAGCGGCTCCGGATCGGGCTCGTGATCTTTGCCGGCGAGGCGCAGGTGGCAACACCGCCGACTGCCGATCACGGGCTCGTAAGGCAGTCGATCGACGAGATCGGAGAGTTCCAGGGCTTCGGTGGCACGGCCATCGGCGACGCCCTCGACGCGGCCGTGAACCTCGCGCAACAGTCCCTCGCGGAAGGCCAGCAGACGATCGCGCTACGGGCGGCTCCCGAGCAGGACACCAAGGGCCTTGCGTCGATCCTCTTCCTCTCCGACGGCGCCCAGACGCGCGGGACGCTCCTTCCCGAAGAGGGGGCGGCGAAGGCGAAGGAGGCCAACATTCCGGTCTACACGGTCGCCCTCGGGACTCCAGAGGGCGTCATCAGAGGCGGCTTCGGGTTCGGCGGCCCGGGGAACCAGGCGCCGTCGCCCGGCTACGGCTCCGAAGTCATCCCCGTTCCGCCCGACCCCGAGACGCTGCGCGGGATCGCGGAGACGACGGGCGGGCGCTTCACCGAGGCACGCACAGCCCAGACACTCGAGCGGACCTATGAGAAGCTCGGCTCCAGCCTCGGGCGCGAGCCGGGAAAGAGCGAGGTCACCTTTGTTTTCCTCGCGGCGGCCGGCGGCCTCCTACTTCTTGCCGGCGTCCTGTCGGCTCTGTGGTCGCCCCGATTCCCTTAGAACGTCTAGCTCGGGCGCGTAGACGTACACCTTCTCCCCGCGGAAGAGCCGTCGCTCGCGATCCCATGGGAACCAGATGACGACCCGGAACTCCACCGGCTGTCCGTCGGCCTCGTACTGAAGCCAGTCCCGCTCGTGCGTCCCTGTGACGTGCGCCTCCTCGCAGACGCCCTGCGGCCCGACGACGATGTCGGTGAGGTCGAAGTGAATGTCCGGGAAGGCGGTGAGCAGACCTGTGTAGAAGCTGGTTGCGCCCTCGTGGCCTTCCCAGCGCTCTTCTTCGCCGACGATCTCGTAGACGCAGTCGTCGGTCAGGGTCGCGAGCAGGCCCGCGAGGTCGCGATTGTCCTCGGCAATCGAGTGCTGCTTCCAGAGCTCGTAGATCGCCTCGACCTCGGCCGGGTCGACCTCGAGCTTCATCAACTCGCGGACGTCCATGGTGAGGGATCTTGTCCGATTATCCTGGGTCTGTGAGTCACTTAGATGTCGTGAGAGCCCGAAATCGTCGTGTTCTCGCAGTGGTCCTGGGGCTCACGCTGGCCTTCACGGCCGTTGAGATCGTGGGCGGCATCCTGACCGGAAGCCTCGCGCTTCTCGCCGACGCGGTTCACATGCTCTCTGACAACGTGGCGCTCGCACTCGCGCTCCTTGCCGTCTGGCTTGCGGGACGGCCGAGCACGCCGGAGCGAAGCTTCGGCTATCAACGCGCCGAGATCCTCGCCGCACTCGCCAACGGCGTGATCCTCGTGGTGCTTGCCGTCTGGATCTTCGTCGAGGCCTGGGGGCGGTTGCTGAACCCGCCGGACGTCCTCGCCGGGTGGATGGCTGTGGTCGCCGCCGTGGGCCTGGCCGTCAATCTCGGCGCCGCCGCGATCCTCGCCCGCGCCGGTCACGACACCCTGAACATGCGCGCCGCCCTGAGGCACGTGATCGCAGATGCGCTCGGCTCCGCGGGTGTCCTCGTCGCGGCACTGGTGATCCTCGTGACCGGCTGGCGCTACGCGGATCCTCTCGCGGGCGCCTTGATCGCCGTCGCAGTCCTCGCAAGCTCCTGGACCGTGTTGCGGGACTCGGTCAACATCCTGCTCGAGGCTGCTCCGAAGGGCATCGATGCAGGCGAGCTCGGCCGAAGCCTCGCCCAGATGCCGGGCGTCGTCGAGGTGCACGACCTGCATGTGTGGACGATCACCTCGGGATTCCCCGCGCTGTCGGCACACGTCCTCGTCGAGCGCGATGACGACTGCCATGCTCGCCGCCGCGAGCTCGAAGACCTCCTGGTGAACGAGTACGGCATCGAGCACACGACGCTTCAGGTCGAGCACGCCGCTCCTGCGAGCCTGGTTTCGATTCAATCCCGCCGATGAGCGAGGAGAGCAAGGAGGAACGGCTCGATCGCGAGCTGATCGAGTTCTTGAACGAGCTTCGGGTCGTCTTGCCCGGTGTTCAGGTGTTGTTCGCGTTCCTGCTCACGGTGCCGTTCACGAACCGGTTCTCGGACGTGACGAACGGGCAGCGCCAGGTCTTCTTCGCGACGTTCCTCTGCACGACCGCCGCGACGGCGCTGCTTATCGCGCCCTCCGCCTACCACCGGCTGCGCTGGCGGCAGCACGACAAGGAGCGCCTGCTGAGGACGGCCAACCGCCTTTCGATCGGCGGCATGGTCTTCCTGACTCTCGCCCTCCTCGGCGCCGTCTACCTCGTCACCGACATGCTGTTCCACTACGCCGCGGCGGCCGTCGTGACCGCCGCGGTCGGTGGATTCTTCGCCTGGTTCTGGTGGGGCCTGCCGCTCTGGCGGGCCGCCACGGACGAGTAGCTAGGCGCTCGTAGGCGCCTCGGTGCCCGGAGTGTGGAGGAGGTTTTCGACCTCCTGCACGCCCTGCACGCTCCGCGCCCGCTCCTCGAGATCCTTGATCAGCTCGGGCTGGCTGACCTCACCCCGCAGGACGACCTTGCCGTTCTCGGCGTTCACGTTGATCTGCCCTTTCGGGACCTCCGGGTCGCGGAAGATCTCGGTTTCGACCTTCCGAGCCAGGGTGGCGTCATCAGGCTGCGGCTTCGGCTCCTCCTTCATGTGCATCGCCTTCTGCTTCAGCGCATCGGCCTGAGCGGACGCCGAGCCGGCGAGCCGGTCACCTTCGCGGGCGCGGCTCCGGAAGAAGGCCGCGACCTTGTCCCGAGCCATCGCCCGACGGCGCCGGCCCTGCTGTGGGTCGAAGAAGTAGGTCAGTGCGGCCCCGATGCCGATGAGGCCAATCAGCTTTCGCATGGCGGCTCCCTTTCTCGTCGTGAACTTCGGGGGAGCCTACCCCCTCGCTAGGAGCCGAAACCCGCGGTCAGTCGCCCCAGTCGAAGTCGCGCGAGCGACCCCAGAGCGCATCCTCTCGGGTCTCTACGCTCTCGTCATCCGGGCCGGGATAGTCGGCCTTCTGCACACCGGGATGGCCGTCGAGGGTGTCCTCGATCCGCGCCTGTTCCTCGGTCTTGAAGAGCGGGTGGTTCTGGAACGGATCCTCGATCCTGTAGCCGTCGATCGGCATGTCGCCCTCGAGCTCGGCGTTCTTGCGCTTCAACTCGAGGTGA
>DASSXA010000250.1:0-2247 GCA_035704315.1 Gaiellaceae bacterium | reverse complement strand
TCGTACCCGTCGTGGCTATGCGCAACCGGCACCTTTGCCCCGGCGGGAACGTCGAACTCGAAGACCGCGACCGATCCGCCCGACCGCTCGCCCTCGACCAGGAACCGGACCGCAACCTCCCCCACCTTGATCTCGTCACGTGTGCTCGTTGCGGTCATGGGTCCTCCTTTGCGAATGGTAAAGTGACTTGACGATATATGACGGCGACGGATTCGTCAAGTGACTTTACGAACTCCGCGGCTCGAGAGCAGCCGTTCGGGCCACCGCTGATCGGTGCGCTCCTGCGTATGCCCTGGGAGGCGGTACAGCGGCGCATGCTCGAGCGGCTGCACGAGCGCGGCTTCGACGACCTCGACGCGGCGCACCTGAACGTCTTCCAGTACCCCGGACCGCAGGGTGCGAGGCCCTCCGAGCTGGCCGCCCGGCTGCGGATGAGCAAACAAGCGCTCGGCTACCTGCTCGGCGAGCTCGAGCGCCTCGGGTACCTCGAGCGCCGACCGGATCCCGACGACCTTCGCTCCAAGCGCGTCGCCCTCACCCGACGCGGAGAGTCCGCGATCCGAGTGATCCGCGATGCCGTTGGCGAAGTGGAGACCACCTGGGCGCAACAGCTCGGCCCGAAGCGCTTCGCCGAGCTCCGCGGCCTTCTGGCGGACCTCAACGAGTCGAGCTCGTAGCGGTCACGCGTACTGGCAACGCGAGCGCGTCTCAGGGCCTGAGAACGGCCCGCCTCGGCCCTGCGGTGAAACCGGCCTCCACGAGAAGCGGCATCGCATCCGTTTCCGCGACCGGCTCTCCGTCGAAGCGCTCCACCGCGAGCCGCTTGACGCCGCGCCGGCCCTTCACGTGCTCGACCAAAGCGGCAAGAGCTGGACGGAGCCAGTCCGGATCCGGATCCCGGAGCGGAACCAGCGTCCGTCCACCCCGCTCGACGAAGAGCGCCGGCTCCCCACCCAGCAGCACCACGAACGCGCCGGCGACGCGCGCCGCACGTGCCCCCGCCCGCCTGGGCCAAGGCAGCGCCGCGCCGTAAGGCTGGGCGGGATCGGCCGCCGCGAGGACGAGAGTCTCCACCGGCTCGTCTTCCCTCGGCCGGAGCTCTCGGATGCGCTCCACCGCTCCGCCGAGCGCGAACTGGGCTCCGCCGAGCCCTTCCACGAAGTACCCGCGGCGCGAGAGCCCGAGTGTCTCGAGCGCCTTCAGCTCCCCGTAAACGGCGCTGTAGCCGCCGGTGATCCCTTCGGCGCGGACGCCGTCGCGCGTCACGATCCCCTGCCGCTCGAGCAGAAGCTCCGCGAGTGCTCGCCGATCGCGCTCGCCCGCGAACAGCCGGTCGGTCAGCGACCAGCGTCCCTGGGTCGCGGTGATCACTGTCGCCCGCCGGCGTGAAAAGCGCCGCGGCCTTCGCTCCGGCCTGGGAACGCCGTACCGGCGTCCGGCTCGCAGCGGCGTCCAAGCGTCATTCGTCACCTCGCCCGCCCAGACGAGGTCCCACAGCGCCGGAAGCAGCTCGGCCGGATCGATCCCGACGACGTTGACGAGGTCGAACCAGAACTGGGCGCTGCCGCCGAGCGTCTCTCGAATACGGTCGTGGATCTCACCCTCTGGGCGGTCGGCGCCGTCGGGTCGACCGAGGACCGCGGCGTCCTCGCGGAAGAAGACGGCGACCCGGTCGAGGCCGGCGCCGACCCACACGAGCTCGCCGGAAGCGCACAGCTGGTCGAGCTGAGCGGGAACGTAGTCCGGAACCCGGCGTGGGAGCACCTCGGATTCCCACAGCGACACCGGCAGCGGAAGCGCCTGAAGCGGCACGAGCGCCTCGCGAAGCGTCGCGCGGCGGTCGATCCCGTGCCAACCCGGAAGGAATCGGGCGAGCGCGACCTGCTCGACGGGCTCGACCTCCCGGCGGAGCGCCGCCAGCGAGGCGCGGCGGATCCGGCGCAGCACGTCGGGGTCGCACCACTCGCGCTCCGTCCCGCCGGGCCGGAGCTCCCCGCGGACGAGCTGCTCTTCGCGCTCGAGCCCCTTGAGCTGCGACTCGACGTCGCGCCCGAAGCGCTCGTTCGCCTCCGCCGTCGTGAACGGGCCGCGCCCGCGCGCCCACCTGTGGACGAGTTGTTGCAGAGACGACTCGGGGTCTGACCCCGTCAGGAACGCCTCGGGCAAGCCGCCCGGCGGCATGGCGCCCAGAGCGTCGCGATAGCGGCCTGCGTCCTCGGCAGCGATGAGCCGCTCCTCCCCCGCGAT
>DASSXA010000013.1:0-15302 GCA_035704315.1 Gaiellaceae bacterium | reverse complement strand
GGCCTCGAGCTCCGCTCCGACGCGAGCCGCCTCCGCCCGGGCCTCGTCCAGCTGGGCGGCCTGGCGGTCGAGCTCCGCCTCACGGGACGCGACGTCCTTCGCGCGGCGCTCGAGCTCCTTCGCCTGGTTCTGGACCTCGCTAAGGCGGTACTGGAGATCACTCTCCCGACGCTCGACACGCGCTTCGCCGCGGGCGAGGTGGGACTCCTTTCGCTTCTGGTTGCTCTTCAAGAGCTCGCGCTCGGCGAAGCGGCCGCGAAGTGCGTCGAGCCGGTGCTGGCGGGTGCGACGAGCTTCGAGCTTGCGAGCGATCCGGTGCACGCGCTGATCGAGCTCCTCTTCGCGCTTCGCGAGCTTGCGCTCACGCTCGGCCATCTGGCGAGCTGCCTCCCGGAGCTGCTGCTGCGCGTGGGCGAGGTCGTCGAGCGCCTCCGCCCGAGCGCGGCGACGCTGCTCGATGACGCTGGGATCGATTGCTTCCGGCACGTCTTGCGATCCCTTGTCGCGCGACCTTCTTCTCCCGATTCGGGTTCTAGCATCGACGCTTTTGAAATGGGGCATAGGTGAGCAGAACCTGTCGTTGGGATGAAGGTGAGAGTCTGGGTCGCGCTGGGGACGATCTACGTCGTCTGGGGGTCAACGTTCCTTGCCATCGCCGTCGTCGTCCGAGATCTCCCGCCGTTCCTCTCGATGGGACTACGCCACCTCGTCGCCGGCAGCGTGCTCTTCGGCTGGGTCTGGTGGCGGCGGCGCGGCAAGCTCGACATCGGCCCGAGAGAATGGGGTGCGGCCTTCATCTTCGGCGGTCTCCTTTTCCTCGCCGGGCACGGCGGGCTCGCCTGGGCGCAGCAGGAGGTGCCCTCCGGAGTAGCAGCGCTGCTGGTCGGCACGATCCCGCTGTGGTTCGCCGTCCTCGCCTGGATTGCGCTCGGTGAGCGGCTCGGCGGCCGCGGTCTGGCCGGCCTCGTGCTCGGCTTTGCCGGGCTGGCGCTGCTCGTCGATCCCTCCGGGCATGAAGGCGCGAAGCCGCTCGGCGCTCTCGTGATCGCCTTCGGCGCCTTCGCGTGGGCGGCGGGCTCTGTCTGGTCCCGCCGCCTTCCGCTCCCGAGCGACACGCTGCTGTCGGCGGCGATGGCGATGCTGGCGGGAGGGACCCTGCTCGCGATCGTCAGCGCCGGCACGGGCGAGCTCGACGACGCGCACTTCACCCCGGAAGCGCTGACGGCGATCGCGTACATGGTCGTCGTCGGATCTCTGATCGGCTTCAGCGCTTACGTGTGGCTGCTCAAGGTCGCACCGGCATCGACGGTTTCGACCTACGCGTACGTGAACCCCGTCATCGCCGTACTGCTCGGCTGGGCGTTCAACGACGAGGTGATCACCAGGCGGACGGTGATCGCCGGCGCGGCGATCGTCATCGGGGTGGCACTGATGGTCAGCCGGCCGGGGCAGGCGGAAGAGGCGCCTGCGGCCGAACCCGCCCTCGCCGAGAAGTAGTCTCCGAGACCGGTGGAGCAGCCTCGGCCCGACATCGTCGACAGTCTCGCGCGGCTGACGCTCTTTGCCGATCTCACCAATGCGCAGATCGAGTCGATCGCGCATCGGTTCGACGAGGAGGTCTTCGCCGAGGGCCAGCGGATCCTGCGGACAGGTCTGAGCGGCGCCGGCCTCTACCTCATCATCGAAGGGGAGGCTCTGATCCGGATCGACGGTCAGGTGCGCGCGCGGTTCGGCCCCGGCGAGTTCTTCGGCGAGATCGGCGTTCTCCTCGGCGAGCCGCCGAACGCGGACGTCGAGGCTGCGACGCTCCTTCGCTGCCTGGAGATTCCGGGCGCCGAGGTCGAGCCCTTCCTGGTCGATTTCCCGCGGGTCATGTACCGGATGCTCCAGTCCGAGGCTCGGAGGCTCCGCACGACGACCGAATGGAAAACATAGAGAGATCGTTTCCGCCCGGGGATTACGACGTCGTCGTTGTGGGCAGCGGCCCGGGCGGCCTCCAGACCAGCCACTGCCTGACACGGCTGAGCGTCGAGCACGCTGTCATCTCGCAGGACGAGGCGCCTGGCGGCATGTTCCGCCGCTTTCCGATCTTCGAGCGGCTGATCAGCTGGACGAAGCCCGACGCGCCGGTCGAGCGCGGCACGCGCGAGTACGAGTGGTACGACCACAACAGCCTGCTCGGAGAAGGCGGGGCGCAGGCGCTTGCTCCCGAGTTCATGGACCGCACCTTCGACGTTCCCTCGCGGGCGGAGATGGAGGCCGCGCTCGTCGCCTTCACGGAGCGGGCCGGCGTGCAAGTGCGCTACGGCTGCCGCTGGTCGGGCACCCGCCGTCACGACGACGCCTTCGTCCTGGAGACCGACGACGGCGAGTACCGCTGCCGGTTCGCCGTCTTCGCGATCGGCGTCACCCAGCCGTGGGTGCCGCCCATTCGCGGAAGCGAGCTCGCCACGCACTACGTGGAGACGCGTCCGGCGAGCAGCTATCGCGACAAGCGCGTCGTGATCATCGGAAAGCGCAACTCCGCTTTCGAGGTCGGCAGCGGCCTGCTGCCGTGGGCCAAGGAGCTCGTGCTCGTCTCGCCAAGACCGGTCCAGCTCGAGTCCCTCCCTCACTCGCCGCTGCGCCTGCGCTATCTCCAGCCGTACGAGGAGTACGTCCGGGGCGGAGCAGGCACGTACGTCGTCGATGCGGCGATCCAGCAGATCGAGAGCTCGAACGGCGGGCTCCGGGTGGTGGCCGAGGGCACGACATGGGCCGGGCGCCTGGAGTTCGAGGCCGACGACGTGATCCTCGCGACTGGGTTCAAGGCGCCGCTCCAGGATCTCCGAGAGCTCGGCGTCGCGACGGTACTCAACGACCGCATACCCGCACTGAACCCCTTCTTCGAGAGCCTCTCGGCGCCTGGCCTCTTCTTCGCGGGGAACATCACCGCCGGCTCGAGGGGAATTCGGAAGCACGGCGTCGGGCCCAACTCCACCTCCGTGAACGGCTTCCGCTACAACGCGCGGGTTCTGGCCGAGCACCTCGCGGAGCGGCTCGGGCTCGAGCGGGCGCGGCCGCGGGTCGAGCGGGCCGATCTCGTCCCGCTCCTGCTTCGCGAGCTCTCCTGTGCGCCCGAGCTGTGGATCCAGAAGACGTTCCTGGCGCGGGTTGTGTCCGTCTCTGACGACGGTTTCCGCGACGAAGGCATCCTGCCGCTCGAGCACTTTCTCGACGCGGGCGGGCCGGATGCCGTCTGCGCCGCGATCGAAATGGATCCGAGGGCTGTGATCTATCCGGCGGTCTACGTGCGAAGGAGCGGCCGGATCATGGAGCACGAGCTCCCCGCGCACCCCGTGCACGCCTTCAGGGGCGCCGAGTACGCGCGCGAGGTCGAGGCGATCCTGGCGGCTGCGCGCCTCTAACGCGCGAGGGTGACCTTGCTGAGTCCGCGGGGGCGGTCGGGATCCAGCCCGCGTGCGCGCGCGAGCGCCCAGGCGAAGAGCTGGCCGGGCACGACGGAGAGGAGCGGGCCGAGCAGCCGTGAGCCGAGGTTGGGGAGCGGAAGCTTGTAGGCGGCGTCCGGTAGGGCGTCGGCGGCGTTACCGCTCGCAATGAGCGCGGCGCCCGCCTCACGGGCCCGCCGGGCGCCTTCCACCACGGCCGGCAGCGTCTCGTCGTCCGAGGCGATCGCCCACACGGGGAAGAGGGGATCGAGGGCCGCCACGGGGCCGTGGGCGAGATCCGTCGCCGTCAGCGGCTCGGCCGCGATCCGAGTGGTCTCGAGCAGCTTGAGCGCGATCTCACGGGCCGTTGCGAACTCGGGGCCTCGGCCGATCACGAACATGCGGCCGGTGAACGCGAAGGAAGAGGCGATCGGCGCCACGCGACGCTCGAGCTCCGGCATGAAGTCCGTGAGCTCTTCGGCGACCAGGCGGATGCTGTTTGCGAACGGACCGCCGCGGCCGGCGACCTGCGACGCGAGTAGGCCGAGGGCCGCTACCTGGTTCAGGTAGGTCTTGGTCGCCGCCACCGCCTGCTCGTGGCCGGCTGCCAGGGGCAGCACGGCCTCGGCAACGCGTGCGAGGTCGGATTCCGGCTCGTTCGTCAATGCGATCGTGAAGGCACCGTTGGAACGAGCTCGGTCGAGGTAGGTGACGACGTCGGGGGTGCGCCCGGACTGCGAGAGCCCGATCGCCGTCGATCCCGTCATGTCGAGGGTCGATCCGTAGTGGACGGTCAGGGAGATCGAGTCGCGGAACGCTGTCCACCGCGGCGCGAGTCCGAAGGCGTAGACGCCGTAGGACGCAGCGTTGTCGGAGGAACCGTGCCCCACCATCCGCACAATCGAGGCTCCGCGCTCGCGGGCATGCTTCGCCACGGCTGCGTAGTCGGCCTCGTACTCGAGCAGACGCAGCAGCGCCTGAGGCTGCTCGTGGATCTCCGCGAGGAACTGGGAGCCGGCGTCAGCCGGTTCCGAGCCGTCGGACTCAGGCGACGACACGTTCCTGCCCTGCAACGAGGACACGCTCGATCTGAAGGTTGTCGTCGAGCACAACGATGTCGGCGGGGCCATCGGCAGCAAGGCGGCCAACGTCGGTCAGCCCGAGCACTCGGGCCGGGACCGTGGAGGCCGCACCCAGCGCTTCGGTCAGCGGCACTCCGAGCGCGTGGAGATTGCGAACCGCCTCGATCATCGTCAAGACGCTTCCGGCCAGTTGCCCATCGGGGCCGCGGGCAACGCCGTCTCGGATCTTGACCTCGAATCCGCCGAGGCTGTAGGAGCCGTCCTGGACGCCTGCGCCGGACACCGCGTCCGTGACGAGCGCCACGCGACCGGCCGCGGCGGCCCAGATGAGCCGAGCAGTCTCGAGCGCAAGGTGGACGCCGTCGAGGATGATCTGGACGATCACGTCCTCGCGGGCAAGGGCGGCGCCGGCAATGCCCGGATCGCGGTGGCGGAGCGGGCGCATGGCGTTGAACAGGTGCGTGACCGTGCGGACGCCCCGGTCGAAGGCGGCATTCGCCTCCTCTGCCGTCGCGTCCGTATGACCGCACGACACGATGACGCCGCGCCGGAGCAGGAGGTCGATGAGCACGCTCGCTCCCTCGAGCTCCGGCGCCAGCGTCATCAGGCGGATCCGGCCTCCGGCGAGCAGGCGCTCGAGGAGGGCCGGATCGGGATCTCGACGCGCCAGGGGAGGATGCGTGCCGAGACGTCCTGGGGCCAGGAACGGCCCTTCCAGGTGGATTCCGAGGATGCGCGGCCCCGAGTCGGTCTCGGGCACCTCGGCGACGGCAGCCAGCAGCTGATCCTCGGGGGAGGTGATGAAGGTCGGGAGATACGAGGTCACCCCGGTCTCGAGCAGCGCCTCGCCCGCGCGGCGGTAGCCCTCCGCGTCGGAGTCGAGGAAATCGACGCCGCCGAAGCCGTTGACCTGGAGATCGACGAGCCCGGGCGCGGCAATCCCACGCCCGTTCGGGCCCGACAGACCGAAAGCCACGATCCGCCCGTCGGCGATCTCGACGTCGCCCGGCAGCAGCAGGCCCTCGACGAGCGCCGCTTCGACCCCGAGCTTCATCGACCCAGCGCCGTTCGGACGTTCCCGCCGGCCTCGCCGAGCCGTTCCCGTGCTGTCGGCGCATCGACCCCGGCGAGGAGCGTCACGATCGCGACCTTCGCCTCGCCGCCCGCCGCATCGAGCGCCTCGTCGACGTCCTCGGCCGGCGCGCCTGTGGCCGTTCGGACGATTCTGTGGACGCGGGCGCGAAGCTTCTCGTTCTCCGCCGCGACGTCGACCATCAGGTTTCCGAAGGTCTTCCCGAGCCGGATCATCGAGATCGTCGAGATCGCGTTCAGGACGAGCTTCTGAGCTGTGCCCGCCTTCAGCCGGGTCGATCCGGCGATGAACTCGGGACCGACCGCGACGACGATTTCGTGATCGGCGAGCCGGGCCAGCTCGGACCCTTCGCTGGAGACGAGGGTCACGGTGAACGCGCCCGCGTCGTTCGCCGCTTCGATCGCGCCGAGGACGTAGGGAGTCCGTCCGCTCGCGCTGATCCCGACGACGGCATCGGCGCCGGAGACCTCGACTTCGCGGACCTTGGCAGCTCCGGCTTCGCGGTCGTCCTCGGCGGCGGTGTCCTTCGCCGTTATCGCCACGACCTGGCCCGGAGCCGTCGAGAACGTCGTCTCGCACTCCTCGGCATCGAGCGCGGCGAGACCGCCCGAGGTGCCGGCTCCGACGTACACGAGCCGCCCGCCGCCTACGAGCCGCTCGACGACCGCGTCGATCGCCTCGGCGATGGCACGGCGCGCCCCGCGAACGGCGCGGGAGACGGCCTCGTCGGTCGCGCCCATCAGCTCGACCAGCTCCACCGTGGGGCGAAGGTCGTAGTGTGTCTCCGCTGCACCTCCTGCCTCGGTGACAAGCTCGTCGAGGCTCTCAGGAAAGCGAGTACCGGCAGCGTCGTTCAAGTTCGCCGAGTGTACGGGTCGGCGGCCCGGTGGTCAATACCAATCTTTTCAGATCGCTTCCGCAGTGGTATTGTCGGCCGTCTGTGCCTCTGCCAGTGATGCTGTCGAGTCTTTGGGTCGCGAGCACCAAGCGCTGCAAGGACGCAGGGAGCGTTCATATGCAGGCATCTGGGCGCGACCGAGGACGCCGCAGCGCGCCGTGTGATCGCGGGCCAGAGGCCGACGCGCATTGCTGGGAGGGGCACTAATGTCGGGGATCGTCGTCGAAGGCGTCAGCAAGGTCTTTCCGAACGGTTTCAGCGCCGTTCGGGATCTGAGCCTCACGATCGAGGACGGCGAGTTCATGGTGCTGGTCGGCGCCTCGGGCTGCGGCAAGACGACACTGCTCCGCCTCATTGCGGGCCTGGAAGAGGCGACGCACGGGCGAATCCTCATCGGTGACAAGGACGTGACCGACCGCCCGCCGCGCCAGCGAGACGTGGCCATGGTCTTTCAGAGCTACGCGCTCTATCCGCACATGAACGTCCGGCAGAACCTCGGCTACGGGTTGAAGGTCAGGCGAATCCCGAAGAAGGATGCGAAGCGCCGCGTCGAGGAGGTCGCCGGTCTACTGGGCCTCTCCGACCTGCTCGACCGCAGACCGGCCCAGCTGTCCGGCGGCCAGCGCCAGAGGGTCGCGATGGGGCGGGCCATCGTCCGCGAGCCGAAGGCGTTCCTGATGGACGAGCCGCTCTCCAACCTCGATGCGAAGCTCCGGGTCGGGATGCGCGCATCGCTCGCCGAGCTGCACGCGCGGCTCGGCGTCACGACCGTCTACGTGACGCACGACCAGGTGGAGGCAATGACGCTCGGGCAGCGCGTGGCGGTGATGCGCGACGGGCAGATTCTCCAGGTCGATCGGCCCCAGAAGCTGTACGAGGAACCGCTAGACCTCTTCGTCGCCGCCTTCATCGGCTCGCCGGCGATGAACCTTGTCGAGGCCCGGATCGACGGCGATGAAGTCACGTTCGGGCAGTACCGGGTCCCGCTGGATCCGTCCCGCCGACCACCCCGGAAGACCCGTGACGTCGTTCTCGGGATCCGGCCCGAAAGCTTCGAGGATACGGCCTTTGCGCCGGCTGGGCAGCCCACGATCGAAGCCACGGTCGTCGTACTCGAGGAGCTCGGCGCCGACTCACATGTCCTCTTCCGAGTGGACGCGCCGCGCATCACCGCGGAGCTGCTGGAGGCCCGCGACGAGGCCACACTGCTCGCGGAGCCCACGGCGCTCTTCAGCGCTCGGGTGGATCCGAAGACCAGAGGACGGGTCGGCGCGCCGCTGCGTGTGGCGGTCGACCCCTCTCGGTTCCACTTCTTCGACCCGGACTCCGGCAAGAGTCTCCTGCTGGGAAAGCCTCCAGCCGAGCACCGCGAGCCAATGGCCTTGACCACTACCGCGGCCGAACGTTTGTGACGAAGCAGAGCGAGACCCGCGAACGCGTCCTCGATCTCATCGAGCGTATGGGCGTCGGCGAGGCGATTCCGTCGGAACGTCAGCTCAGCGGCGAGCTCGGCGTTTCGCGGCTCACCGTTCGGGCCGCGCTCGACGACCTCGTTCGTGAGGGCTATCTCCAGCGGCGACACGGCGCGGGGACATTCGTCAGCGAGCCCAAGATCGCACAGGAGCTGACCATGACTTCCTTCACCGAGGACATGCGCCGGCGCGGCATGACGCCGTCGAGCAAGACGGTCGAGCTCAAGACCGTCCCGGCGGGCGCCCGTCTAGGCAGGCTGCTCCACGTCTCGCCCTCGGAGCAGATCGTGGTGGTTAAGCGACTTCGCTACGCCGACAGGGAAACGATGGCGATCGAGACGCTCC
Organism: Gaiellaceae bacterium; assembly: GCA_035704315.1. Taxonomy (GTDB): domain Bacteria; phylum Actinomycetota; class Thermoleophilia; order Gaiellales; family Gaiellaceae; genus JACDAN01. The sequence goes on along the minus strand of DASSXA010000013.1, from coordinate 6,984 downwards.
ACGTTGCCGAGTCACTCATCCCGGGCCTGACGGCGCGCGATCTCGAGGAGCACTCGTTCTACGAGCTGCTGGAAGACCGCTTCGGAGTCGTAGTCGTGGGCGGAAACCAGGCGATCGAGCCCACCGTGACGAACGAGGAGGAGTCCGCGGCGCTCGGTGTTCCGCTGCACTCACCGGCCTTTCTTTTCGAGCGTACGACGCGCTCGGCCGACGGGAAGATCGTTGAGTACGTGAGGTCGATCTACCGCGGGGATCGCTACCGACTGGTCAGCGAGCTGACCCGCCCGCAAGAGGCCCGTCGCCCCGCAAGCGTCGCCGCCGCAAGCCGCTAGTTCACCACCTTGACACGGTGGCTGGTTTGTGCCAATCTCTCGCCCGTGGCCAACTGGTATGAACCAATTGGCGGCTATATTTTCAAGGCCCCGACCGGCCACGTTCCAGGGGAGCGGGTCCACAGCCGTCGCAACGCACTGGGGGTATCTCAATGAAACGACGGTCCATCGGAGCCCTCGCGCTCGCTGCGGCGCTGCTCGTGTCAGCCGTGGCGGTGTCGGCCGGCTCCTCGAGCCCTGATCGTCAGAACGCGACGAAGGTCGTGATCTGGCTGCAGAACGACGCGGAAAACGGGTGGAAGGACATGGTCACTTCGACGAACGACGCGTTCAGGGCGAAGCACAGCGGCGTCGATGTCGATGTCCAGTACCAGGGGTGGGGTGACCACCTGACGAAGTTCGATGCAGCGCTCGCAGGCGGAACCGCGCCTGACGTCGTCGAGCTCGGGAACACCGAGACGACCCGCTACATGGCGGCGAAGCTCCTGCAGGATGTGACGACGCAGACCAAGAGCTTCCCGAACTCCAAGACCTGGCTCGGAGCGCTCAAGGCGTCGTGCACCTACAAGGGCCGGCTCTTCTGCGTGCCGTATTACGCCGGCGCGCGGGCGGTCATCTACCGCAAGGACCAGTACAAGGCCGCGGGCGTCAAGTCGACACCGAAGAGCCTGGCGCAGTTCGTCGCCGCAGGCCAGAAGCTGATGAAGAAGTACGGCAACCAGCGGAACTACTCGGCGCTGTACTTCCCAGGGCAGTACTGGTACGCAGGCCTGTCCTTCGTCTACGACCACGGCGGGAAGATCGCCGAGTTCAAGGGCGGCAAGTGGAAGGGCACGCTCGACTCACCGGAGGCGATCCAGGGCCTGAACCAGGTGAAGAAGGTCGTCAAGGCCCTTTCACGCGCGAACAAGACGACCGACGAGGCGAACCCGCAGCAGGCGCTCGTCTTCTCGAAGGGCCGCGTCGGCGCGTTCATCGGAAACGGCTGGGAATGGCCGTACGCACTCGACGAGAAGGTCGGCAATCCGTCGCTCGCGAAGAAGATCGGCGCGTACCCGATGCCGAGCCACACCGCCGGCAAGTACATGCCGACGTTCCTCGGCGGCTCTGACGTCGCCGTGCCGGTCACGAGCAAGAACAAGTCGCTCGCCTACGACTGGATCCGGATCTTCACATCGAACGCGCAGATGCGCACGCTGGCGACCGTCGGGAAGCAGATCCCCAACACCACCTCGCTGTCCTCGATCAACGCCAAGAACCCGAAGCTGGCTCCGTTCACGAACGCATCGAAGTACAGCTGGTTCGTGCCCACGGCGCCGAACTGGGTCAAGGTCGAGAATGCCCGTGTGCTGAAGAACCTGTTCCAGGCGATCATCACCGGGCGTAAGAGCGTCCAGCAGGCTGCCAAGGACGCAAGCAACCAGATCACCAAGATCCTCAACCAGCCAGTGTCGTGAGCCAAGCGCCGGGAGGCGAAGCCGGCTTCCCGGCCATGACGGCAACCGCCGCCGGGTCTCAGATCCGGCGGCGGCGCCGTTCATTGGGCGCGACCGCCTTTCGGGCGTTCTCCCCGTATCTGCTCCTTGCGCCGGCGGCGCTCGTCATCGTCGCCGTCCTCGGCTATCCGCTCTACAAGCTGGGCCGCCTCTCCTTCGAGCAGTTCGGCCTCGCCGAGCTGATCACGAGGAAGGGCAACTGGGTCGGCTTCGCCAACTACTCCCGAGTCTTCCACGACCACCAGTTCTGGACTGTCCTGCTCCGCACGGTCGTCTTCACCGCCGTGACCGTCGGCCTGACGATGGTCCTGGGGACGCTGATCGCCTTGCTGCTCACGCGGCTCGGACGGTTCGTGCGCCTGCTGCTCACGTCGGGCCTGGTGCTCGTCTGGGCGACCCCCGTCCTCGTCGCCGTGAACATCTTCCGCTGGATGGTCGACTACGAGTTCGGCGTCCTCAACTGGACGCTGGCGAAGCTCGGCTTTGACAGCTTCCTGAACAAGGACTGGTTCGCCGATCCGAAGATGGGCTTCGCCGTGATCAGCGCGACCGTCGTCTGGGGCGCGATCCCCTTCGTAGCGATCACGATCTACGCGGGGCTCTCGCAGGTGCCCGCCGAGCTCGTCGAGGCGGCGGAGATCGACGGCGCGCGGCGCTGGCAGGTCTTCAAGGACATCACCTTTCCGCTGCTCCTACCGATCTTCGTCATCCTCACGAGCCTCTCGATCATCTGGGACTTCCAGGTCTTCAACCAGGTGTGGCTCATGCGCGGCAGCGAGCCGGAGGAGGACTACTGGCTGATGAGCGTCTACTCGTTCATCGAGGCGTTCAAGCTGGGCGAGTACGGCTTCGGGGCGGCGATCGCCGTCGTGATGGTGTGCGCGTTGTTCCTCGCCACCTTCGTCTACCTGCGCCAGATGGTGCGGATGGGAGACGCACGATGAATCGCCGGGTCGCGGGTCGGGTGGGCTACAACACGCTCGGCCTGCTCGTGTTCGCGGTCATGATGTTCCCGGTCTATTGGATGATCGCGACGGCGTTCAAGCAGGGCCGGAACATCCTCAGCGACACGCCGCAATTCTTCCCCTCGCCGCTGACGCTCTCGAACTTCGGCGACGCGATCCACCGGGCCTACTTCTGGGACGTCGTCAAGAACAGCATCATCATCGTCAGCGTCGTTGTCGCTGTGTCGCTCGTCATCGGCTTCCTGGCCGCGCTCGCTCTGGCGAAGTTCCGCTTCTACGGCCGGGGTCTGTTCATAGTCGTGATCCTCGGTGTGCAGATGGTGCCGCTGAACGCGCTCATCATTCCGCTCTACATCCAGCTGAGCCGAGCCGGCCTCACGAACGAGCTGAGCGGCGTGATCATCACGTACCTCACATTCGTGCTCCCGTTCACGGTCTGGACGCTCCGCGGGTTCATGCTCGGCATCCCGCGTGACCTCGAGGAGGCGGCGATGGTCGACGGCAGCACGCGCTTCGGCGCTTTCGTCCGCATCCTGCTACCGCTGATCGCACCCGGCCTCGTTGCGACGTCGATCTTCGCGTTCGTGGTCGCCTGGAACGAGTTCCTGATCGCGTACGTGTTCCTCAACGACCCGGAGAAGCAGACGTTGAACGTCTGGCTGGCCGGTTTCACCACGATGCGCGGCACAGACTGGGGGCCGCTGATGGCGGCGGCGACGCTGACGGCGCTGCCACCGCTCATCTTCTTCCTGCTCATCCACCGCCGGATCGGGTTCGGATTGACCGCCGGCGCCGTCCGGGGGTGAGCGCGGAGCTCGAGCGGGTCGCCGCCGGCTGCCTCCTCGCGGGCTTCCAGGGCACAGCGGTCCCCGATTGGCTTCGGCCCTGGCTGGAGGCCGGGATCGGCGGCGTCGTCCTCTTCGCCTGGAACGTCGAGAGCCGGCCGCAGGTGGCAGAGCTGACGGCGGCGCTCCGGTCGGAGCGCGACGGCCTCCTCGTCGCGATCGACGAGGAGGGAGGCGACATCACGCGCCTCGAGGCGGCTACGGGCAGTTCCTACCCGGGCAACTGGGCACTCGGCGCGGTTGACGATCCGGGGCTGACGGAGAGCGTCGCGGCCGCGATCGGAACCGACCTCGCCGAGGTCGCGGTGAACCTGAACCTGGCGCCAGTCGCAGACGTGAACGTCGATCCGATGAACCCGATCGTCGGGATTCGGTCGTTCGGTTCCGACGCGGGCCTCGTCGCGCGGCACGTCGCCGCCTTCGTCACCGGCCTCCAGAGCACCGGAGTCGTCGCGTGCGCGAAGCACTTCCCCGGTCACGGCGACACTCGGGAGGACTCGCATCTCGAGCTCCCGAGCGTCGAGCGGGACGACAAGACGATGGCCGCGATGCTCTTGCCGTTCCGAGCGGCCGTCGAGGCCCGAGTGGGAGCTGTCATGACCGCTCACATCCGCATTCAGGGCCTGGACGACGCTCCCGCCACGCTCAGCCGGGCCGCAATCCAAGGCCTGCTGCGCGATGAGCTCGGCTTCCGTGGCCTCGTCGTCACCGACGCACTCGAAATGCGCGCGGTCAGCGCGACGGTCGGTGTCGAGGAAGGTGCAGTTCGGGCACTCGAGGCGGGGGCCGATTCGCTGTGCCTCGGCGCAGAGCTTCGTCCGGAGCCCGTGCATGCCGCCGTTGTCGACGCCGTCCGGACCGGCCGGCTCCCGGAGGAACGGCTGCGCGAAGCCGCGTCCCGCGTCCACGCCCTGTCGAGCCGCGTCCAGGGACAGTCCCTGGACGCGGCCTCCGAGGACATCGGCCTGGAGGCGGCCCGCCGGGCGCTGCTCGTCAACGGCGACGTTACCTTGACCCGCCCACCGCTCGTCGTCGAGCTCCTGCCCGAGGCCTCGATCGCAGCAGGCGAGGCGAACCACGGCCTCGCCGACTCGCTGCCGGCGCCGGAGGTCGTCCGGCTGTCCGGCGAGCCGCTCGACCCTCGAGCCCTCGTGGAAGCGCACTACGGGCGGCAGGTCGTCGTCGTCCTGCGCGACGCCCACCGACACACCTGGCAGCGCGTGGCGGCGGCCGGGCTGCTGGAGGCAGCCCCCGATGCAGTGCTCCTCGAGGTCGGCGTTCCGCTCTGGCATCCGGACGGCGCGAAGTACATGGCGACTCGAGGAGCAGGCCGGGTCAACTTCGAAGCCGCAGCCGAACGGCTCCAGCCGGGCTAAGGGCTCGCGAGGATCGTCTGGAGGTACGCCAGAACGTCGGCGAGATCCTGGCCGCTGACGAGATTCGCGGGCATCACCCCGCCGCCGTTCTCGATCCTCGACCTGGCATCGGCGATCGAGATCGGGTTGCCTGCGAGCGTCGGGCCGACGCCGCCGCCCTGTCCGCCCTCGCCGTGGCAGCTCGCGCAGTTCTCGGCGAACAGCTCCTGTCCGTGTGTCGCGTCGCCCGACGCGGCCGGCGGGGCGGAGGATGAGGAGGCCTCCTCCTTGGCCGGGTGCAGCTCGGCGAGGACGAAGACGGTCCCGGAGACGAGGACGAAGAGGATCGCCGGCACGACGATCAGACGGACGCGGCGAGACACATGCCGATCGTAATAAGCTCGCCGAAGGGTGCTGGCAAGCGTCGAGTCGGCCTACACGGATCTCGTGACCAGCGTGTTCTCGACGCCGATCGCCTTCAAGGCCTGGTTCGCGTCGGCCGCGGCGTTGTTCGCGATCGTCCAGGTGCTGACCGGCGCGAGGATCTTCGGGAAGCTGACCGGCATCGTCCCGGTGCCGCCCCCGCGCGTGAACCGCATCCATCGCTGGTCGGGTCGGATCGCTGTTCTCCTCACTCTCCCGGTCGCCTTCCACTGCGTCTTCATCCTCGGTTTCCAGACCGATGACGCACGCGTCCTCGCGCATTCGATTCTGGGCTCGTTCATTTACGGCGTGTTTGCGGTGAAAGTCTTCTTCGTCCGCGATCGCGACCATCCGCGTTGGGTGGTGCCGCTCGTGGGCGGGACGCTCTTCACGGTGCTGGCGCTGCTTTGGAGCACCTCGAGCCTCTGGTACTTCACGCAGGTTCGGTTCGGCTTCTGAGCGCGAATCCGCGCCTCATCAGCGGTGTGATCAGGAGCGCGACGAGCACGCCGACGGCCGAGGCGGCGGCACTGATCCAGAACGCTGTCGTGAAGGCTGATTCCGCGGGGACGGAGGTACCGGGGATCGTCTTCGCCGTGAGGATCGTTGCGCCGACCTGGCCTCCGATGACGCCGCCCACGGTCCGCATGACCGTGTTCATCCCGGTTGCGACCCCGGTTTCAGTCGGACGGACCGACTCGACGATGATGTTCGCCATCGCCGCAAACGTCATTGGCAGCCCGCCGCCGAGGACGAGCATGCCGGCGACGATCTGCCATGACTCTGCGTGCCACTCGGCGAGAATCGCGAGCCCGAGGCCTCCAAGCGCCATCCCGATGGCGAGCGGCCACTTCGATCCCCAGCGGGCGCCGAGCACACCGCTCAGCGGTCCCGTGAAGAAGCCTGTCAGTGCGGCAGGCAGAAGGTAGAGGCCGGTTTTCGTCGCCGAGGCGCCGAAGCCGTAGTCCGCGAGCTGCGCGAGGTTCTCGGGCAGGCCGCGCGGCACCTGGAGCAGACTCGGGACGAGCACGAAGGAGCCGAAGAGCGCGAATCCCGCGATCAGGCCGGTGAGGTTGGCGAAGAGCACGGGCCGGTTCGCGAGCATCCGCATGTCGACCAGCGGCTCCGGTACGCGCAGCTCGACCACTCCCCAGGTCAGGAGGAGGATTGCAGCAAGGGCAAAGAGCCCGAGGATTCGGCCGGAGAGCCAGCCCCAACTCTCGCCTTCCGTGAGCGCGAGAAGAAGCGAGAGCAGGCCGCCAGAGAGCAGGAGCGCGCCGGGCACGTCGAGCCGAGAGGGCGTCTTGATGGGCGACTCGGGGACGAACAGGGCGACGAGGACCACCGCCGTTGCCACCCCGAAGGCGCCGACTACGAACAGCCACCGCCAGCCGAGGTTGTCGATGATGACGCCGGACAGGGCCAGCCCCAACCCGCCGCCGACGCCGAAGACCGCCGAGACGACGCCGATGCCTGTACCGACCTTCTCCGGAGGAAACTCGTCCTTGATGATCGAGAAGGAGAGCGGGAAGACGGCGGCGCCGCAGCCCTGGACGATCCGGCAGGCG
>DASSXA010000002.1:0-3405 GCA_035704315.1 Gaiellaceae bacterium | reverse complement strand
GTGATCAAGGTCTTCGACATCATCTACGTGATGACCGGCGGCGGCCCGGGGGCGGCCAGCGAGGTGATCGCCTTCACGATGTACGACGAGACCTTCCAGAACGGTGAGGCCGGCTACGGCGCGGCAGTCGCCGTTGTGATGCTGCTGCTGATCATCCCGATCATGGTCTTCAACATCCGGCGCTTCCGAAGCGAGCGGGTGGTCGGGTAATGGCCACGGCCGAAGTAGCGGTCGGGCGGGAGGCGACCACCCCGAGCGCGCGGATCGTCCGCTTCGTCTCGCGGACGCCGGTCCACGTGGGTCTGATCCTGATCGCCGTCATCTGGCTGGTGCCGACGGTGGGTCTTGCCGTGACGTCATTCCGGCCACGAGGCGAGATCCAGTCCTCGAGCTGGTGGAGCTCGCTCACCCATTTCAACTTCACGCTGCACAACTACGACCTCGTTCTCAGCAACGCGAAGATGGGGTCGGCCTTCGTCAGCAGCCTGATGATCACGATCCCATCGACGCTGTTCGCCGTGACCTTCGCGGCGATGGCCGCCTACGCGTTCTCGTGGATCCGCTTCCCGTTTCGGGACACGATCTTCCTCATCATCGTCGCGCTCATGGTCGTCCCGATCCAGATGGCGCTCGTGCCACTACTGAAGCTGTTCCGGGATCTCAATCTCGCCGACTGGTACGTGGGGATCTGGCTCGCGCACACCGCCTTCGGCCTCCCGCTCGGGATCTTCCTGCTGCGGAACTTCTTCATCACGCTGCCTCGTGACCTGATCGAGGCGGCGCGGGTCGACGGCGCCTCGAATGCGCGCATCTTTCTGAAGATCGTCCTGCCGCTGTCGGTGCCGGCGCTTGCGTCATACGCGATCTTCCAGTTCCTCTGGGTCTGGAATGACCTGCTGATGGCTCTGATCTTCGTCCAGAACTCCGATCTCTGGCCGATGACGATCCGCATCAACCAGTTGCAGTCGACCTATGGGATCGAGTGGCACCTCCTTAGTGCGGGCGCGTTCCTCCTGATGATCGTGCCGCTCCTCGTGTTCTTCGCGCTGCAGCGCTACTTCGTGCAAGGGCTACTGGCGGGCTCGGTCAAGTAGCTCTCGAGAGCTGTAGGACTGCCTTGGCGTAGCGCCCCGCCTCGCGGATGCCGAGCTCTCCGGGCGCGAGCTCGACGACGAAGGCGCGCGAGCCCGGGTAGGCCTGCTCCTGCCAGGCGGTCGCGGAGCCCGGAGGCCGGGGCAACCGGCGAAAACGCATGCCCGCGTAGCCGGCGAACCGGCGCGCGACCGCGACGCTCGGACCGGAGGCGCGGACGAGCGACTGCGGCTGATGGAACCAGATCGTCACGTCGGGGCGAGCGCGCCGGATCAGCCGCATCGCCACCTGGGTCTCGACCTCTGAGCCCGGAGCAGAGCCGGCAGTCGCGAGCGGTCGCCACGTTCCCGGGAAGTTGCGGTTCAGGTCGACGCGGCGGGCGTTCGTGCGCCGATTGGCGGCGTGGCCGTCTGGGTTCAGGTCCTGGACGATCCAGATCGAGCCTCGGGCCGGAGGACTCATGTGCAGCAGCCTCGTGGCCACGACGCTTCCGGCGCACTCGTTCCCGTGGATGCAGCCGACGACGAGGATCCGTGGCCGCCCCGAGCCGAGCGTGAAGTAGCGGATCGGCTGCCCGCGCGTGCTCTCGCCGGCAGCGGCCGAGCGGACCCCGTCGCCCGGCAGCCGGACGTGCACGTGGTTGTCGTGGTGGATCAATTCCTCGACGACCGCCGGAGGCCCATTGAGGCCTGTGCTCGGGCCGACGAACACCTTTGCGGCTCCGGCTTCGACGAAGCGCGCGACGAGATCCTGGGCCAGCTTCCGATCGATCTGGCGCGGGGCTTTCGGTGGACGCTCTCTCCGGTCGCGCCGCGGGTAGTAGACGTCGACGTCCAGCCCGTTCTGGTGTGAAGCGTGTCCGAGGCCTCCGAAGCGCGCGCCGAAGTCCCCACCATGCGGCCGTGAGAGGTCGCCGATCCCGACGCGCGGCGCGTCCGGATGCGCCGCCGCGTAGTCGCGCAGCACCCGCAGGAGCGTCCGAACCAGGCGCCGGTTCCCGTAGCGCCGCCAACCGCGGTTCGGCGAGCGCTTGCGCACCGAGTCCCACGTGAAGAAGTGCTGCCCTTCGGACGGGAGCCGGACACCGCCGACGAGCGTGCCGTCCCACGGGACTCCGGGCGACCGCGAGCCCGGATCGGCGCCGGCCGCGCCGCAGGCGAAGGCCATGGTCGCTACCAGGCAAAGCACGATCTTCCGCAAGGTCATGTCCAAACCTACGCAGAATCGATCGCTTAGGGTCCCGTCGCTTGGCGGCCGTCAAAGTCGTCCCGCACACGCACTGGGACCGCGAGTGGTATCTCCCGTTCCAGAGCTTCCGCCTGCGGCTCGTCGGCCTGGTCGATCGCCTGCTCGACTTCATGGAGGCCGACGAGCGCTACCGCTTCACGCTCGACGGCCAGCTCGCGACGGTCGACGACTACCTGGAGATCAGGCCCGAGGGCGAGGCCAGGATCCGGCGACTCGTCGAGGAGAAACGGCTCGCGGTCGGCCCCTGGCAGGTGCTCATGGACGAGTTCTTCGTCTCGGGCGAGACGATCGTCCGCAATCTGGAGCAGGGGCTCCGGCGCGGCGACGACTTCGGCGGCGCAATGCGCGTCGGTTACCTGCCGGACATGTTCGGCCACGTGGCGCAGATGCCTCAGATCCTGAGGCTGGCCGGGATCGACAACGCAGTCGTCTGGCGCGGAGTTCCCGCCGCAATCCAGTCACATGCGTTCGAGTGGGAGGCGCCCGACGGCTCGTCGGTTCGAGCCGAGTTCCTGCCGCAGGGCTACTGGAACGCTCGGGCGCTGCTCGACGTCCCCGGTGGAATCAAGCGCGCGCTCGAGGCGGTCGAGCAGGCGATACGCGGCTTCTACCCGAACGGCCCCGTGCTTGCGATGTGCGGCACCGACCACATGGAGCCGGCGGCCGAGCTGGCCGAAGTCGTGGAGGGGAGCGGCGCCGCCGTGGTCATGACGCTCGGCGATTACATGGCGGGCGTCGTCGACGGCGCTGCGGCGCGGCAGCGCTGGCGGGGCGAGCTGCGCTCCGGCGCCCACGCCAATCTCCTCATGGGCACGATCTCGGCGCGCATCGACCTCAAAGCGGCGATGGCGAGGGCCGAGCGGGCGCTCACGCGATATGCGGAGCCGTTCCAGGCGCTCTTTGGACGCGGATGGCCAGAGCGGTTCCTCGACCTCGCCTGGCGACGGCTGATCGAGAACTCCGCGCACGACTCGATCTGCGGCTGCTCGGCCGACGAAGTGTCCGCACAGGTGCTCGTCCGCTGCGCCGAGGCCGAGCAGATCGCAAACGGGCTGGCCGACGAGG
>DASSXA010000418.1:0-4530 GCA_035704315.1 Gaiellaceae bacterium | reverse complement strand
CGAGGTTCGTGCCAGCGAGATCGTCGGCCTCGCGGGTGTGGACGGCAACGGCCAGACCGAGCTGATCGACGCGATCTCCGGCCTGCGGAAGACGAGCGGAGGGAGCATTCGAGTGGTCGGGCGCGACGTGACGACCGACAGTGCGAGACGCCGGTACGGCGAAGGGCTCGGCCACATTCCCGAGGACCGCCATCGCCGGGGCCTCGTCCTCGACTTCACGCTGGCCGAGAACCTCGCTCTACACGATTACGAGAAGGAGCCGTTCGCCAGGCTCGGCTGGCTTCGTCCCGGGAGGATGATCGCCTGGGCTCGACGCCTCCTCCAGGAGTTCGACGTCCGTGGCGGCGGGCCGCGTACACGCGCCTCAGCGCTGTCTGGCGGTAATCAGCAGAAGGTGGTGATCGCGCGCGAGGTCGCGCGCGATCCTCGTGTCCTCATTGCCGCGCAGCCGACCCGCGGGCTGGATGTGGGGGCGATCGAGTTCGTTCATCGCCGCCTCGTGGAGGAGCGTGACGAGGGCCGCGCGGTACTGCTCATCTCGCTCGAGATTGACGAGGTGCTGTCGCTCTCCGACCGCATCCTCGTTCTCTACGAGGGACGCATCGTCGCCGAATTCGGCCCCGACGTCACGGAGGAGGAGCTCGGCATCGCCATGACCGGGGGGCACGTGGAAGAGCGGGCGGCGTCGTGAGCGAAACCGCTCCTCCCGTCGAGCCCGAGCCCGCGCCGAGCCTCGCAGCGCGGTTCGACGTCTATCAGCGCGCCGGCGGGATCATCACGCCGCTCCTGACCGCGGCGTTCGCGTTCTTCGTCGGCGGGCTCGTCGTCCTCGTCTTGACGGGCAAGAACCCCATCGACACGTACAAGGAGATCTTCGACGGCACGGGATTGAACTGGTTCTTCCCGTGGGTGACGGGTGCGGAGCGCGACCTGGCCGCACTCAACCTCCAGCAGACACTGATCGTTACGACGACTTTGATCCTCTGCGGGCTCGCGGTCGCGTTCGCCTTCCGCTGCGGTCTTTTCAACATCGGCGGCCAAGGGCAGTACATCGTCGGCATGATCACGGCCGCCCAGGTCGGCATCTGGCTGCCAGACCTCGCGCACGTGCCGCACATGGTGCTCGCTGCCGGCGCCGGCGCCCTGGCAGGAGCAGTTTGGGCGGGCATCGCGGGAATCCTCAAAGCCACGGTCGGCGCGCACGAGGTGATCTCGACGATCATGCTCAACTGGACGGCACTCTGGATCGGCACCTACCTGGTCGGCTTCGGTGGGCCGCTCCAGGACCCGGCCCAGGAGTTCGTGCCGGTAATGAAGGAGATCGCAGCCTCCGCGAAGCTGAACGTCTTCTGGGGCGATCCCGTCTCGCAAGGGCTCCACATCGGCTTCTTCGTTGCGATAGCGGCCCTCGTCGTCTACTGGATTGTCCTCAACCGGACGACGCTCGGCTACGAGGTGCGAGCGGTTGGCTTCAACCCCGACGCTGCGCGCTACGGCGGCATCAGCGTCGGCCGGAGCTACTTCATCGCTATGGCGATCTCGGGCGCGTTCGCCGGGCTCGCCGGCGCCGTGGACGTCCTCGGCTGGCTCTTTCGGGTCGATCAGACGAGCGTCCAGGTCTCGTCACAGATCGCCTTCATAGGCATCGCCGTTGCGCTGCTCGGCCGCAACTCGGCCATCGGCATCTTTTTTTCCGCGCTGCTGTTCGGAGCGCTGTACAACGGGACCTCGACGCGAAATCTCGATCCGGCCGTGTTTCAGCCCGAGCTCGCCAGCAACCTCACCCTGATCATCCAGGGGCTCGTCGTGCTCTTTGTGGGCGCCGACGTCTTGATCCTCTACCTCTGGCAGTCGCGGCGGAAGCTGCGACGTAAGACCCCGGAGGCCGTCGCCCGGCCATGACCGTCGCCGAGGGCGCGCTCGAGCGGACCGGCCTCGTCGGCGTCGACTGGGCGAAGCTTCTAGGGATCCTCTCTATCGCGCTCGCGGCCGTCGCGTTCTGGGTCGCGCTCCCACCACTGACAGTGGGGTCGATGGCCGTCCCGATCGTGATCGGCCTCGCCGGTGTCGCCGCGGGCGTCCTGTCGTGGCGCGGTGGTCACACGCGGCTCGGCTGGACCGGAGTCTGCATCGCGCTCCTGTGCACGCTTTTCGGCGCGATCGCGACGAACGCCACCGAGGCTCACCTCGAGGTGGTGATCACCTGGTCCGCGTTGACCGCGGCCACGCTGCGCTTCGCGACGCCGCTCACGTTCGCCGCGATCGGCGGCCTCTTCTCCGAGCGCAGCGGGGTGGTGAACATCGGCCTCGAGGGGATGATGCTGATGGGCGCCTTCTTCGGCATCTACGGCGCCGACAAGACCGATTCGTGGGTGGCCGGCATCTTGATCGGGATGCTGGCGGGCGCCGCGATGGGGCTCGTGCATGCCTTCTTCTCCATCCAGCTTCGGTCGGACCAGATCGTGAGCGGGACCGCGATCAACTTCCTGGCCCTGGGTATCACCGGCTTCATCTACATCGACACCTACGGGAACGAGGGAACGCCGAGCGATCTGCCCCAGGTCCCGGACGTGAACCTCGACTGGCTCGGGAGCATTCCGCCGAGTGGGCTCGGCAACTTCCTCGAACGCGCCTTCGGGGGCCTCAATCTGCTGGTCTGGCTGGCGCTTGCCACCGTGGTCCTCGCCTGGATCGTCATCTTCAAGACGACGGTCGGCCTCCGGATCCGCTCCGTTGGGGAGCATCCGCGGGCGGCGGACACGGTCGGAATCTCGGTCTACGCCACCCGCTATGCCGCCGTCACGGTCTCCGGCGCCCTCGCTGCGCTCGGCGGCGTCTATCTCTCGCTTGGGTTCGTCCACTCCTTCACGGAGAACATGACCGCGGGCCGGGGCTTCATTGCCCTGGCCGCGTTGATCTTCGGCAAGTGGAAGCCGTTCGGCGCGCTCGGGGCGGCGCTCCTCTTCGGGTTCGCGAGCGCCGTCGCGCCGCGACTCCAGAATGTCGAGGGCTGGGCGACCTACGGGACGCTCTTCCAGGCCCTGCCGTATGTATTAACGCTCATCGCCGTCGCAGGCGTGATCGGGCGTTCGATCCCACCCGCAGCAATCGGCCGCCCGTACGTAAAGCAGTAGCGCCGCTTCGTTCCGCGGGGTAACGGCGACAATCGCGGCGTGAGCACGCCGGACGACGTCGGTACGACGCCCACCGGCGAGAGTCCGCCCACCAGCCTGACCGGACGGCTCGCCGTCTATCAGCGCGCCGGAGGGATCGTCACGCCGATCGTCACCACGCTGGTCGCATTCGCGCTGGCCGGCCTCGTCGTCCTCGTGACGACCGGGAAGAACCCGCTCTCGACCTACCGGGCAATCTTCGACGGCACGGGGCTGCCGTGGCTCGTCCACTGGCTCGTCGACGTTCGAGTAATCGGGGGAACGCAGGGTCTGTATCCGACCGAGGCCGACGCCGTCGCCATCTCTGCGGTCAACCTCCAGCAGACCCTGATCCTGACCTCGTCGCTGATCCTCACAGCCCTCGCGGTCGCATTCGCCTTCCGCTGCGGACTGTTCAACATCGGCGGCCAGGGCCAGTACCTGGTCGGCGTGATCGTGGCCGTGGCCGTCGGCTCGGAGGTCACCGGCCTCCCGCGCGGCATTCACGTTCCGCTGGCGCTCTTCAGCGCGATGCTCGCCGGCGCCGTGTGGGCCGGCATCGCGGGATTCCTGCGCGCGGCCACCGGGGCACACGAGGTGATCACGACGATCATGCTGAACTGGATCGCCTACTGGGTCGGGAGCTACCTGTTCAGCATCGGCGGGCCGCTTCAGAGCGACACCCAGAAGTCCGTCCCGATCTCGAACGACATCCAGGACTCGGCGAAGCTGCACGTCTTCTGGGGTGGCGTGCAAGGGCTGCACATCGGGTTCTTCATCGCCATCGGGGCCCTCGTCGCCTTCTGGCTGATCATGAACCGGACGACGCTGGGATTCAGCGTGCGAGCAGTCGGCTACAACCCCGAGGCGGCGCGCTACAGCGGGATCGACGTCGCCCGGAACTACTTCCTCGCGATGGCGATCTCGGGCACGTTCGCCGGACTCGCCGGCGCAATCGACATCCTCGGCTGGGAGTACCGGTTCGGGCGGATCGACATTCAGGCGTCGGAGATCGGCTTCGTCGGAATCGCGGTCGCCCTTCTGGGGCGCAACACGGCGGTCGGGATCTTCTTCTCCGCGCTGCTCTTCGGCGCCCTGCTGACCGGCACGAGCACGCGAAACCTGAATCCCGACGTCTTCGATCCCGAGCTGGCTGGGAACCTGACGCTGATCATCCAGGGCCTTATCGTCCTGTTCGTCGGCGCTGACCTCCTCGTCCTCTCCGTCTGGCGCGCCGGGCGGAAGGTGCGCTTACCCCGGCGGCGGCCGAAGGCGGTGCGCGAGTGAACGGCGGCCGCGCACTGCTTCCGCAGGCTGCCTGGCTCCGGCCGGCCTCGCGGAACCGTCAGATCGGGATCGGCGGCGTCCTCCTCGCGGG
>DASSXA010000070.1:0-4706 GCA_035704315.1 Gaiellaceae bacterium | reverse complement strand
AGCGCAAGATCGGCGACCTCCGCTCGGATCTGCTCGAGCGCCCGGCGCGTTTCGGCCTGGATTTGCTTGCTCGTCTCCTCCAGGCGACGCTGCCGGTCGGCTTCGAGCTCGTCGCGAAGGCGGTCTCGCTGCGCATCTGCGATGCGGCGGGCCTCCACGAGGATGTCCTCGGCCTCCCCACGGGCCTGTTGCATCATCGCGCGATGCTCCTCGAGCAGGCGGCGTGCTTCCGTCCGAGCGTTGTCGGCTTCGTCGAGCGCCTGCCGGATCCGCTGCCGCCGCTCGTCGATGATCCTCTGCACGGGCCCGAAGGCGTACTTCCGCAGCACGAAGAACGTGATTCCGAAGCAGACGAGCGTCCAGACCATGAGGCCCCAGCGGACCTCGATGAGCGGGTTGGCGGCGAGGAGAGCGGCGACCATGGGGCTAGACGAGGACGTAGGCCAGGAGGCTGCCGAGCAGGCCGTAGAAGACGACGGCCTCGGTGAGCGCGAAGCCGAGCCACTGGATCCCGGTGAGCTCACCGCGCAGCTCTGGCTGGCGGGCAACCGATTGGATCATCGAGCTGAAGATGCTCCCGATGCCGATGCCGGCGCCGAGAGAGCCGAGCCCGACTCCGAGCGCAAGCGCGATGGCCTTTCCGGCGTCTGCGCCGTCCGAGGCGGCGGCGAAGAGCGTTGCTGCAACGTTCATGGCGGATGCCTCCTTAGTGCTCCGGCTCGATGGCCGAGCCAATGTAGATGGCGGACAGAGCAGCGAAGATGTACGCCTGGATCGAGACGACTATGACGACCTCGAAGAGGTAGAAGAGCGTGCCAACGGCAACTGAGATCGGGGCGAGGGCGATGTTGCCGATGACGAAGATCAGGCCGATGAAGGTGAGGATCAAGATGTGGCCGGCGAGCATGTTCGCGAAGAGTCGGACAGAGAGCGAGATCAGTCGCATGAACTGTCCCAGGACCTCGAGCACCGCGATGAAGGGCACCATCGCCTTCGGCACCTCGGGCACCCAGCTCTTGAAGTAGCGGACGACGCCGTTCGCCCTGATCCCCTCGACGTGGGTGAAGACGAATGTCATGAGCGCCAAAGCAAGCGTGACGGATAGCGACGAAGTGGCCGCGTAGATCCCGAGCGTCGGCAGCTCGACGCCGAAGACCGTCACTGTCTCGTCCGAGAGCGGCAAGGGGATGAAGCCAAGGATGTTCAACGTCCAGATGAAGAGGAAGAGCGAGGCCACATACGGGAACCACCGGCCGATCGCCTTCGCCGGGAGGCCCTGCTCCGCGATCTGCGTCTGGGCGATGTCGTAGACCAGCTCGCCGACGGTCTGGCGCCGGTCTGGCTCGACCCCTAGGCGCCAGCGCATCAAGCCCAGCCCCAGGAGGATCGTCAGCAGCGTCCCGAGAAACAGGTACGCGACGGCCTTGGTGATCGAGAGGTCGAGCGGGCCGAGGTGGATCGGGATCCAGCTGTGCTGCTCGAACTCGACCGCCGGATCGAAGTCTCCCTTGGCGGCGAACGCCTGACTCGGAAAGAGCAGGAGGAGCGTGGCCAGGCCGAAGAAGAGCCGCTTCATCGGGCCGGCTCGCTCGAGAAGTAGGTGGTGAGGGTGAGGGCGAGCTCGAGGGTGTAGGCGACCGCGTACAGGACGCCCGCGGCCAAGCCAACTTCCACGTTGGACGCGGCGACGACGATCACGATCACCATGACGGCGACCGACCGAAACATCATTCCCACTCCCCTCACGCCGGCGGCGCCGACATTATCGGCGCCGAGCGGCAGGCGTGACAGCAAGAGAGCGAGAGCTTCGGCGGCAATCCAGAGGACGGCTCCGAGGAGCCAGCCTCGCAGCGAAAGGCCGGCGGCTAGGAAAACGGGCAGCGCGAGAACGATGACCGCCGCGCCGGCGATTTTCGGGAGCCGGCCGGGCGGCACCGGGCGGGGCGTCGCCCAGACCTCTCTCACGAGAAGACCCCTCGGTAGCGGCGATAGACGGCGAAGATGCCCGCGGGGATTCCGACCAGCGCGCCGACGAGGGCGCCGACCGGCCACGAACCTACGGCCCAGCCGAGGAGAGCGCCGATCCCGACTCCGCCGACGGTCGTTCCGACCAGTACCGCGCCCGCTCCGGCCGGGTCGAGCGACTGGCGAGAACTGCCCTCCATCCACCGCGAGCATACCAGACTTTGTGACACCAAAAACCGCATGGTTTGGCGAAAACTGCCCTAGCTTGTAGCCTCGTTTCCCAGCGACGCGAAGCCTCGGCGGCTAGGCGCTGCGGCGCTCGTCGCGGTCGCGTCGCGCGCGTTCCTCACGGCGGCGGATGCGCGGGTTCGCGAGCTTGACGATCTCGAGCAGGTAGGCGATGTACAGCGACGCGAGCAGCGCGGCCAGGCCGACGAGGCCGGCCACGATCGCGTTCGACACGTCCCAGTCACCGCGCGGCCTCGGAGGCAGGAAGCGCGTCGCCAGCGCGGCGGCCGCCAGTAGCCCGCACCAGAGGTACATGTAGACAACCGCGCGCGGTTGCGAGAAGCCGATGTTCATGAACCGGTGGTGGAGGTGCTTCCGGTCGGCCTCGTAGAGCGGCTGCCGGTACTTCATCCGCTTCGCGACGACGAACGACGTGTCGATGATCGGGATCGCGAGCACGAGGAGCGGGAGGACGAGGGTCGCCAACGCCGCGGTCTTGAGGAGCCCCTGAACCGAGACAGTCGCGAGCAAAAAGCCGAGCAGGAGCGCCCCCGAGTCCCCCATGAAGATCCGCGCCGGGTAGAAGTTGTGGTGAAGGAAGCCGAAGCACGCACCCGCGACGATCGCCGACAGCAGAGCGGCGTCGGCCTCGCCGAGCGAGAGCCCGATGACGGCGAACGTGGAGCCTGCGATGGCGCAGATCCCCGCCGCCAGGCCGTCCATCCCGTCGAGGAAGTTGACCATGTTCATGATCGCCACGATCCAGAGGAGCGTCGCCGGCCCGCTGAACCACCCCGGCAGCTCCTGGCTCCCGAAGCCGGGAAACGTGAACCGCTCGACCGTGACGCCGAAGCCGATGGCGACGATGCCCGCCGCGAGCTGGCCGGCCAGCTTCCCCCACCAGGGCAGGCCGCGGAAGTCGTCGATCGCGCCAACCGTCGTCGCGATCGCCGCACCGAGGAGGATTCCCCGGTACGGACCGTCGAGCGGGAGAAAGGCCAGCGCCGGGACGAAGATCCCGAGAAGCAGCGCGATTCCGCCCAGCCTCGGCACGGGACGCACATGGACGCGCCGCGTCTCTCCCGGCTCGTCGACGACGCCGAGAAACCGCGCGAAGCGCCCGACTCCCGGCGTCAACAGCAGGACGACGGCAAGCGCGAGCAGAAAGCCCCACAGCACCTCGGGGTTGTCGCGAAGGGTGTCTAGCACGGCCGGCGCAGGCTACTTCGTCCCGTACAGGCGATCGCCTGCGTCGCCGAGACCCGGGACGATGAAGCCGCGCTCGTTGAGACCGCGGTCGATGGAGGCAGTGACGATCCGGACGTCGGGATGCTCCGAGTGGACGCGCTCGATGCCCTCCGGCGCGGAGACGAGACAGACGAGCGTCACCGAACGCGCTCCGGCCTCCTTGACCCGCTGGATTGCCGCGACGCTCGAGTTGCCCGTTGCGAGCATCGGGTCGAGGACGATCGCGTCACGCTCGGTTAGATCAGCAGGCAGCTTCATGTAGTACTCGACGGGCTCGAGCGTCTCCTCGTCCCGGTAGAGCCCGATGAACCCGACCCGGGCGCCCGAGACGAGCGAGAGGACCCCGTCGAGCATCCCCATGCCGGCGCGGAGCACCGGGCAGACGGCCACCTTCTTGCCCTGGATCCGCCGGACAACAGTCGACTCGAGCGGCGTCTCGATCTCGACTTCCTCCGTCGGGAAGTCCTTCGTCGCCTCGTAGGTCAGGAGCAGAGTGACCTCGTTCGCGATCTTGCGGAAGTGCACCGTGGGCGTGTCCTTCTCGCGCAGGTAGGAGAGCTTGTGCTGGACCAGCGGATGCTCGACCTCGATGACCACGCCGGTCTCCACGGCGGCGCTCATGCCACGTACGTGGTGAAGCCGCGAAAGCCCGGATAGAGCGGTCGCTTCGCGCAGAGCTCGACGGTGCGCGCGCTCAGCGCGTCGAGGTCCGGACCGTCGGCAAGCGCTTCGACGATGACACGCCCGACCTCGCGAAAGTCCTCCTCGTCGAAACCGCGCATCGTCGCGGCCGGCGTCCCGATCCGGACGCCGGAGGCGACCGTCGGCGGCCGCTCGTCGAACGGAACGGTGTTCCGATTGACGGTCAGGCCGACCTCGGCCAGGCGCTCCTCCGCGTCCTTTCCCGTCCAGTCCGTTGCGCGCAGGTCGAGCTGGAGCAGGTGCGTGTCGGTGCCGCCGGTGAGGACGTCGAGCCCGCCCTCGATCAGGGTCTCGGACAGGACGTCGGCGTTCGCCCGGACCTGGCCCTGGTAATCGCGGAACGCCTCCGTCCCGGCGATCAGGAAGCAGGTCGCCTTGGCCGCGATCGTGTGCTCGAGCGGGCCGCCCTGAATGCCCGGGAAGACCGCCCGGTCCACGGCCTGCGCGTGCTCCTCGCGGCACAGGATGAACCCGGCACGGGGCCCCGCGAGCGTCTTGTGCGTCGTCGACGTGACGAAGTCGCAGTGCGGGACGGGATTCGGGTGCAGGCCGGCGGCGACCAA
>DASSXA010000410.1:0-3899 GCA_035704315.1 Gaiellaceae bacterium | reverse complement strand
GGTCATCTCGCTCAACCCCGCCACGCTCGAGGAGATTGCAGGCTCGGTCGAAACGCTCGCGCTGCGGCTGGGAGTGCCCGAGCGCGGGCTCGACGTCGCCGGAGAGATGCGCTCCGCGATCGAGGAAGTGAAACGAGCAGTCGCGGGCCGTCCGACGAGGCGGATCTTCGTGGCCGAGTGGGTCGATCCGCCCTTTGCGGCGGGGCACTGGCTTCCCGAGATGGTGGCGGCCGCAGGTGGGAGCGACGTGCTCGGACGTGCCGGAAAGCCCTCATTCCCCGTCACCTGGGACGACGTGCGTGCGGCCCGGCCGGAGCTCGTGGTCGTCGCGGCGTGCGGCTTCGACGCGGAACGCGGAGCCGAGGAGGCACGCCTTGCCGACCTGCCTGCGCCGAGCGTCGCGGTCGACGCGAACGCCTACTACTCGCGCCCGGCCCCACGAGTCGCCGACGGCGTTCGCCAACTCGGGCACCTTCTCCATCCAGACGCCTGTCCGGACCCCGGTCTCCCTGCGGTTCAGTTGACGTCGCGCCAGAGCGCGGACGCGGTCCCGAGCGCGGCGAGCCCGAGCGCATAGGCGCCGGCAATGAACGCGGCCGCCCACAGGCCGAAGGAGTAGTCCTGGCCGTCGTGCTCAATCCCGCCAACCGTGCCGTGCTGCGTGAGCCGGTTGAGCGTGTTCCCGGGCAGATAGTCAGCAAAGTGGTCGAACTGGGCGGCAATCAGCGGCTCGGCGACGACAAACCAGACGAAGACGACGACGATTGCGCCCACCTGCGACTGGAGCAGCGCCCCGAGACCGGCGCCGAGCAGGCCCCAGAGGGCGGACGCGAGCACGATCCGACCGATCAGCTCCCAATGCTCCTGGCGGAGGTCGAGCGAGATCCAGAACGTCGCCGTGACGAGAACGACGACGACGCAGAGCACGGCGAGCCCGAAGCCCGACACGAGCGCCACGACGAACTTCGCTCCGAGCACGCGCTCGCGGCGGGGGGTGGCGAGGAACGTCTGCGTGATCGTTCCGTGTCGGTATTCCCAGGTCACGACGAGGATGCCGAGGATCAGCGCGAAGATCACACCCGTCGTCGCGACGGACAGCACGTCCCACGTCACGTTCGCGTCACCTTGAGGCATGTCGGTGGGCCCGCTGCTCGCAGTCGATCCCGCCCCGAGCACCGCGAGCGCCACGAGGCCGAGCGCGAGCCCGATCAGCGTTCGGGGCGCGGTTCGCACCTTCAGCGCTTCGGCGTAGAGCAGCCTCATGCGGTTGTCTCGCCCCCGGTCAGCTCGAGGAACGCCTCCTCGAGCGTGGCCTTCTCTGCGGCGAGCTCGTGGAGAACGATGCCGTTGGCAGCGGCGAGCTCGCCGACGCGCTCCGGCGTTCCCTCCGACACGGCGAGCGCACCGCCGTTCATCTCGACCACTTTCATGCCGGCACCGGTGAGCAGCTCGCGGAGCCGATCCGCCTGCGGGCTTCGCACTCGAACGCGGGCTGACGCCCTCGACGCGAGCTCGGCGGTGGAGGACTGAGTGACGAAGCGGCCGCGGTGGACGATCACGACCTCGTCCGCGATTTGCTCGACCTCCGCGAGAACGTGGCTCGAGACGAGAATCGTGCGGCCGCGAGCGGAGAGCGAGCGAAGGAGGTCGCGCAGCCAGCGGATCCCCGCCGGGTCGAGCCCGTTCGCCGGCTCGTCGAGGATCAGGAGCTCCGGATCGCCGAGAAGCGCGGCCGCCAGTCCCAGCCGCTGGCGCATGCCCAGTGAGTAGCCGCCGACCCGCCGCTTCGCTTCGCGGCTCATCGCGACGAGCTCCAGCACCTCCTCGACTCGGCCGCGTGGGATCCCTGCGGCTGCCGCCACGACGCGGAGGTGGTTTCGGCCCGATCGGCCCGGGTGGTAACGGGAGGTCTCGAGGACCGCGCCTACCTTGCGAGTCGGCTCGTCGAGGTCGCGGTAGTGCTTTCCGAGCACGCGGGTGGTCCCAGACGTCGGCCGAACGAGTCCCAGGATCGCCTTCAGCGTGGTCGTCTTTCCGGCGCCGTTCGGTCCGAGAAATCCTGTGACGCGTCCGGGCGTGACCCGGAACGTAAGATCGTCGACCGCAACGGTCTTTCCGTAGCGCTTGGTGAGCCGCTCGACCTCGATCACGAGCACTACAACGCGGTCACGAGCACCCTGCGCGTCCTTGGGCCGTCGAGCTCGCAGAAGAAGATTCCCTGCCAGGTGCCGAGCGCGAGCCGGCCGTCCTCGAGCGGGATGACGACCTGGGGGCCCATCAGCGCCGAGCGGATATGCGACGGGGCGTTCTCCTCGCCGGCCTCGACATGCTGCCAACCCCAGTCGTTGCCCACGATGCGCTCGAGGGCCCGCTCGAAGTCGCGCGCCACGGCGGGGTCGGCGTTCTCGTTGATCGTCACCCCGGCGGTGGTGTGCGGCACGAAGACCAGCGCGGCCGATCCCTCGGCGCCCTCCAGTGCGCGCTCGACGTCGCCCGTGATCTCGATCAGCTGGGTGCGCCGCTCACTCCGCAGGGTGATCTCGCGCACCCAACTATCCTACGGGGCCGTGCCCGAAGCGCCTCCCACGACACGCGAGCTCGACACCTATCGCGAGCGCATCGACCGCTTCATCGCCGAGCTGGACGAGGAGTACTACCTCCACTACGCCGGTCACAAGAACACGCTCGACCTCGAAGCGCTCTACGAGCGCTATCCCGAGGTCTCGACGTTGGAGCAAGCACAGGCGCTCGGACGAGCGGCGAACGGCGATCAGGGCGTCGGCGAGCTCTGGCGGTTCGCGTGCGAGAACTACCTCGCCGAGCTGACCCGCGAGCACAGCGAGAAGACAGCGGCCCTGGAAGCCGAGCTCGAGGCAACGGTGGACGGGGAGACCGTCGGCTACCGGATGATTCGTCCCACGATGGCCAACGAGGAGGACCGCGATAGGCGGGAGCGGCTGGAGGAGGCCAGGAACCGCCTGACCGAGGAGCACATCAATCCGATCCTCGCCGATGCGGCCCACACGGTCGACGATGCGATCCCGGCCCTCGGCACGGAGACGTACGCCGACCTCTACCGCCGCTTCGGGTTCCGACTCGAAGAGCTCGCCGACCAGTGTCGTGAGGTCCTGGAGTCGACCGAGCAGCTGTACGAGGAGACGGCGGACCGGCTCTTCCGCCTCCGAGCGGGTGTCGGCCTGGCCGACGCCGAGCGATGGGACGTCACCCGCGTGTTCCGCGCAGTCGGCTGGGATCCGGCGTTTCCGGCCGACAAGATGATGCCCGCGCTCGAGGTGACGCTGGCCGACCTCGGCATCGATCTCCGCTCGCAGGAGAACGTCGAGCTCGATATCGAACAGCGCCCGAAGAAGAGCCCCCGGGCCTTCTGCGCGCCAATCGAGGTGCCAGGCCGCGTCGTCCTCGTCATCCAGCCGATGGGAGGAGCCGATGACTGGCGGGCGCTCTTCCACGAGGCGGGACACACGGAGCACTACGCCCACGTGGACGCGGATCTCCCGGTCGAGGCCAAGCGCCTCGGCGACGTCGCGGTCACCGAAGCGTGGGCGACGCTGATGGAGCACCTGCTGATGGAGCCCGGCTGGCTCTCACGGCGGCTTGACTTCCCCAAGCCGCAGGAGTGGGTCGAAGAGGCCGCGACGGGCTCGCTCTACCTCCTGCGCCGCTACTGCGGAAAGCTCCTCTACGAGCTCGAGTTCCACGGGCGCCGCGGACTGGACGAGAAGACACTCTCGTCCCGTTACGTCGAGCTCCTCGGCGAGGCGCTCAAGATCGAGCCCAGCCCGACGGACTACCTGGGCGACATCGACTCCAGCTTCTATGTCACCGGCTACCTCCGCTCGTGGGCGCTGCAGTCGCAGCTGCGGGAGCATTTCCGAGAG
>DASSXA010000341.1:0-3336 GCA_035704315.1 Gaiellaceae bacterium | reverse complement strand
TTCACGTTCTGGTCACGAGTCGTGCGCCCCTGCGCGTCTCAGGCGAGCGAGAGTTTCGGCTCGAACCGCTCCCCGTCTCCGACGCCTCCGCCCTGTTCGTCGAGCGCGCGCGAGCGGTCGGGAAGGAGTTCGCACCCGATTCCACCGTCGACTCCATCTGCCGACGACTTGACGGGCTGCCGCTCGCGATCGAGCTGGCCGCGGCGCGAGCGAGGCACCTCGGGCCGGAGGTGCTCCTCGACCGCCTCGACTCTGCCCTGCCCCTGCTGACAGGCGGCGCCCGCGACGCACCCGAGCGGCAACAGACGCTCCGTGCGACGATCGAGTGGAGCTACGACCTCCTCGACTCGGCGGGCAGCCGAGAGCTCTTCGCGCACCTCGCCGTCTTCGCGGGCAGCTTCCCGCTCGCGGCGGCGGAGGAGGTCTGCGAAGCCGACCTCGATGGCGTCGCCTCCCTCGTCGACTCAAGCCTCCTGAAGGCAACCGGCGACGACCGTTTCCTGATGCTGGAGACCATCCGTGAGTACGCGCTCGAGCGGGTCGCGGAGGCTGAGGCCGTCGACCTGCGGCAGCGCCATGCCCGCTTCTTCTCTGCGCTCGCCGGGCAGGCGTACGAGCGCCGGTTCGACGCCGAGGCGGAGTGGTCGGCGCGAATCGAGCTCGACCACGACGACCTCCGAGCCGCTCTCGACTGGCTTGCGACGAAAGACCCCGATCGCGCGCTCGAGCTCGCCGGCGCGCTGGGCTGGTACTGGCTCTCGCGAGGACTGTTGGAGGAAGGGTGCAGTCGGCTCTCCGAAGCACTCGTGGCGTCCGGCAACGGCTCACGCTCACGGGCGCGCGCGCTCACCGCTTTGGGCGGCCTCACAGCTCGGCGCGGAGACGCCGAGAGCGGGCGAGAGCAGCTCGAGGAGGCAATCGGACTATGGCGGGAGCTCGGCGATCGGGCGGAGCTCGCCTCGGCCCTCGACTCCCTCGGCTGGCCCCTCATCTACGACGCCGGCGACGAGGCCGGTGCGCTGGCGGCGTTCGAGGAAGCACTCGAGATCCGCCGTGAGCTCGGGGACAGCGCCGGGGTGACTCGAGCGCTCGTCGGCGTCTGCCAAGTGCTGGTTGCGCTCGGCGAGGTCGACCGGGCCGAGCGGATGTCTCGGGATCTCCTGGAGTATGCGGGTGACGACCTGCGCACCGAGCACTTCGCCTACCACTTCCTTGCCGACTGCGCGCTGATCCGCGGGGACACGGTCCAGGCCGAGACCCGCTATCGCGAGAGCCTGCAGGCGGCGCTTCCGCTCGGCGACGTCATCGAAACGAGCTTCGAGGTGCAGGGCGTCGCTATGGCAGCTGCCGGTAACGGCGACAACGAGCGCGGGTTGCGCCTGTCTGCAGCGGTCGAGGCGCTGTGGGAGTCGCTCGGCATCTCTATTTCGATCCCTTTCTGGGATGCGCTACTCGAGCGGTACATCGGGCCGGCGCGGGAGCAGCTGGGCGAGAAGGCGAACTCGATCTGGGCCGAGGGCCGCGCGCTGCCGTTCGACGATGCTGTTCAGCTGGCGGCGGCGACGACCCCGACGCCCGGGAACTCGTAGCCACCGTCAAGCTGAGTCGCGTCAAGTGGTGTAGGAGGTCGCCGTTCGTCGGCTCCAACTCGTGCTTCTTTGCCGCTAGGAACGGACGCGTGGGCCGAGGAGCCGCCACGTCTCGATCTCGCCCTTCCCCTTGACGTCCACGAGCCCGATCGGCTCGGTCACGAAGTGGTCGTCAAGGAGCTCCCAAGTCGAGCGCGTCATCTGAATCTCGTCCGGTGTCCCGTGCGACTCCATGCGACTCGCCATGTTCACGGTGTCCCCCCACAGGTCGTACAGGAAGCGACGACGCCCGATCACACCCGCCACGACCGGCCCCGAGCTGATTCCGATGCGTAGTCGCAGGTCGTGGCCGTCTCCGTCGGGGAGGCAGCTCTTTGCGCACTCGCGCATCTCGAGCGCGAGCCCTGCAAGCGCGCCCGCGTGGTCCGGCCGCTGCGTCGGGACGCCCGCCGCGACCATGTAGCAGTCGCCGATCGTCTTGATCTTTTCGACGTCGTAGCGGTCGACGAGCTCGTCGAAACTCGTGAAGAGGCGATCGAGGAGCCCGACCACTTCGCGCGCGTCGAGTCGGCTCGAGAGCGGGGTGAAGTCGACCACGTCGGCGAACAGGATCGAAGCCGACTCGAACTGGTCGGCGATCGGCTGTGTCTCGGCCTTCAGCTTGTCGGCAATGGAGCGCGGCAGGATGTTGAGCAGGAGGTTTTCGGCCTTCGCCTGTTCCTGCCGGAGCGCTGCTAGCGCATCACGGCGTTGGCTGGCGAATACCGCGAGCAGCGTGAACACAATGGTGCCGCCGACCGCGATGTTCAGGGCCAGCATCGTGCTCGTGAACCAGCCGGGCAGCGGCGGCCAGATCGGGCCAAGGACCTCGCCCGCGATCCCCGATCCCAGGAACACGACGAGGTACGCGACGTACCACCGGATCGCCGACCGGACGTCGCTGAACACGAGCGCCCCGAGCGGGGCGAGAATCCCCCACAGGCCGACGCCGCCGGAGTCGAGGAATCCGCCGAGCGGGATCATCGAAAGCGTTGGCGCGAGCAGGATGTCGATCTGGCCCACTCGGAGCAGCCACGGGAAATCGCGCGTCCGCGAGAACACCGCGATCGCACCGAGCAGGACGCCGAAGTACACAAGCGGCACCACACCAACCGGCGATCCGAACGCGAGATACAGCGCCCCCCACAACGCCGCGACCGGGAGGATCAAGACCGAGATCAGGACGAGCAGCGCCTTTCGAGCGCGCAGGTCCTCGTCGTCGTGGGGATCCGCGCCGACGAGCATCACGCGCGCGATGACGCGATCCGCCGCCGCTCGCATCCGGTCGAGGAGGTGCATCGCGAGAGACGTTACCCCTGGAGGCGGCGAGATCACGCTGGTCTTTGGCTTCTCTATGGGCACGCTTCGCGACCCGCGATTCGGTTCAGGTTCACGGCGGGAAGGGCGTGTACATCGTCGGTTTGAGCGTCGTCTTGCCGCCCGGCCAGGCGGGCCGTGCGTGGAATTCACGTTCATCCGGGGTTCGTTCTCGTATCTAGATGAGCGAACACGGACCGTGGAGGTACCAATGAGCGAGCAACGAGCGATGGAACGAATCACGGAGGTAGTCACTTCATGGCCGGGAATCGTGGCAGGCCCAGGCAGGCCCGGCGAGTTCGCGTTCAAGGTCGGCTCTCGCGAGATCGGCCACCTGCACGGCAACCACGCGGCGCACTTCGGGTTCCCGAAGGCGATCTGGCGAGAGCTG